>NZ_JABXGF010000019.1:0-56581 GCF_025407985.1 Curtobacterium sp. C2H10
GCCCCGCCCAGCGCACCCCGCCCGCCGGGGCCGACCCGCGCCTCCCGGCCCCCGCGGGCGGCGGGACCGCGCACTTGCGTAACGAATCAGGATCGGTGATTGACACGCTTCAATCCGCATGGTTCCATTCCGATTGAAACGTTCTAAACAGCACCACCGGGAACCGCATCGGCGCGGTGACCGGGTCCGTTTCACCCGGGTTCCCCCAGTCCCGGGCCTTACGAGGAGGTAAGGAATGTCAGCTCGTCCCCTGACCACCAGGTTGCTCGCCATCGGCGGCGCCGCGGTCCTCATCGGCAGCCTGGCCGCGTGCTCGTCGGGCGGCTCCGCCGACACCGGCAGCGGCGGCGGCAAGGTCACGATCACGTACCTCGCCGACAACGCCGAGGCCACCGCCGCCACCGCGAAGCCGCTCATCGCCGCGTTCGAGAAGGCGAACCCCGACATCACCGTCAAGTTCGACACGAAGCCGCAGGGCACCGACGGCGACAACCTGGTGAAGACCCGGCTGTCGACCGGCGAGATGGCCGACGTCTTCAACTACAACTCCGGCTCGCTCATGCAGGCGCTCAACCCGGACAACACGCTCGTCGACCTCTCGAAGGAGAGCTGGGCGAAGGACGTCGACCCGCAGTTCACGAAGGTCGTCAGCACCGACAAGGGCATGTACGGCGCACCGTTCGGCACCAGCTTCGGCGGCGCCGTCCTCTACAACAAGAAGGTCTACGCGGACCTCGGCCTGAGCGTCCCGACCACCTGGTCGGACTTCATCAGCAACAGCGAGAAGATCAAGGACGCCGGCATCGCGCCGATCATCCAGACCTACGGCGACACCTGGACCAGCCAGCTGTTCGTCCTCGGCGACTTCGCGAACATCACCGCGCAGCAGAAGAACTGGGCGACGCAGTACACGAAGCACAAGGAGTCCTACGCGGAGCAGCCGGCACTGGCCGGGTTCCAGCACCTCCAGGAGGGCAAGGACAAGGACCTCTACAACGAGGACTACGCGTCCGCCACGCAGGCGAACGGCCTGAAGATGCTCGCCGAGGGCAAGGGTGCCCAGTACCCGATGCTGACCAACGCGATCTCGGCGATCCAGCAGGACTCGCCCGACGCGGTGAACGACATCGGCGCCTTCGCCCTCCCGGCGGAGAACGCGGACGACACGAACCTCACCATCTGGGAGCCGAACGGCCTCTACATCCCGAAGACGACCACGGGTGACAAGCTCGCGGCCGCCAAGAAGTTCGTCGCCTTCGCGAACTCGTCCGAGGGCTGCAAGGTGCAGAACGACACCGGCACCCCCGGTGGCCCGTACGTCATCTCGACCTGCACCCTGCCCGACTCCGTCCCGCCGATGATCGGCGACCTGCAGAAGTACCTCGACGACGGCAAGGCGAGCCCGGCACTCGAGTTCCTGTCCCCGATCAAGGGCCCGAACCTCGAGAAGATCTGCGTGCAGGTCGGCTCGGGCATCACGAACGCGGCGAAGGGCGCTGACCAGTACGACGACGACGTCGTCCAGCAGGCCCAGCAGCTCGGCATCAAGGGCTGGTGATCCGGTGACCGCGACCCTCACGACGGCGGTGGCCCCGCCGCAGACCACGAAGGCAGGCCCCGGGCCGGCACGGCGCCGCATGCGCTCGTTCTACCCGGCCTGGTTCTTCATCCCGGCGATCGCGCTCTACGTCGTGTTCTTCGCGGTCCCGACCTTCGCGGGGTTCTACTTCTCGCTCACCCGCTGGACGCTGTTCGACCAGACCTTCATCGGCTTCGACAACTTCGTCCGGTTCTTCCAGGACCCGCAGCTCGTCTCCGGGTTCGTGCACACGTTCGAGTACGGGTTCGTGACGAGCGCGGCGAAGGTGGTCCTCGGACTCGCCCTCGCCCTGCTCCTCACGAGCCCCGTGCTCGGGCGCGGGTACCTCCGAGCGGTGGTGTTCTTCCCCGTGCTGGTGTCGACCATCGGCATCGGCATCACGTTCAAGGCGCTGATGGACCCCTTCCACGGGATCATCAACGGCGCCCTCGGGGCGGTCGGCCTCCCCACACCGGGGTGGCTGACCGACCCGGCCCTCGCCCTCTGGAGCGTCGCCGCGGTGGACGTCTGGAAGGGCGTCGGCATCGCGACGCTCATCTTCATCGCCGGCATCGTGGCGATCCCCCAGGAGTACTTCGAGGCCGCCCGGGTCGACGGCGCCAGCGCGTGGACGATCTTCAAGAACATCACGCTGCCGCTGTCCCGCCCGGCGATGGGGACGGTCATCATCCTGTCGCTCATCGGCGGCCTGCGGTCGTTCGACCTCATCTGGGCGATGACCGGCGGCGGACCCGGCTTCACGAGCGACGTCATCGCGAGCGTGATCTACAAGCAGTACCAGGCCGGGTTCTACGGGCTGTCGACCGCCGGCAACGTCGTGTTGTTCATCGTGGTCACGGCGATCATGGTCCCGATCTCCTGGCTCATCAACCGCAAGGAGGCGGACCTGTGACCGCGATCACCACCGGCCGACGCGCCGGCGCCGCGAAGACGCCCACCCCGCGCCGACGGAGCCCGCACACCGCACGCAAGTGGGTCATCGGCATCGTCGCGATCGTCGTCAGCTTCGTGGTCTTCCTCGTGCCGTTCGTCTTCGTCCTGCTGCAGGCCGCGAAGAGCCCGGCCGAGGCCAACCAGCTCGGCTTCAGCCTGCCGAGCCAGTGGCAGCTGTGGCAGAACCTCGTGGCGGTCATGCAGACCGGCGACGGCGGGATCCTGCGCTCGTTCCTGAACAGCGCCGTGCTCACCGTGGGGAGCGTCATCATCATGGTGGTGTTCTCCGCGATGGTCGGCTACGTCCTGCAACGGCGACCGAGCAAGTGGAACGGCCTGATCAACTTCTTCGTCCTGGCCGGCCTCATCGTCCCGCCCGCGATCGTCCCGACGATCTGGGTGCTGCAGGGGCTCAACCTGTTCAAGACCATGGGCGGGATGATCCTCATCGAGGCGACCTTCGGCCTCTCGTTCTGCATCCTGCTCTTCCGGGCGTTCGTCGCGACGATCCCCAAGGAGCTCGACGAGGCAGCCGTGCTCGACGGCGCCGGTCCGATCCGTCTGTTCTTCGGGGTCGTCCTGCCGCTGCTCAAGCCGGTCATCATCACGGTCGTGCTCGTGCAGTCGGTGACGGTGTTCAACGACTTCACGAACCCGCTGTACTTCCTGCCGGGTTCCGAGAACGCGACGGTGCAGCAGACGCTGTACACGTTCCAGAGCCAGTCGGTCAGCCAGCTGAACCTGCTGTTCACGGACGTGCTGCTCATCACGATCCCGCCGCTGATCCTCTACATCTTCTTCAACCGTCAGATCGTCGCCGGCATGACGAGCGGCGCCGTCAAGGGCTGACGCCTGATCCACGGCCTGGAGGCGCGACCCGCCTCCACCACCCCGCCCCCGCGGGCGGGTGGCCGGGCCCACGACCCCCGCACCGGTCGACGACGACCGGTCGCGTGAAAGGACACACCACATGACCGCCTGGACAGCACCGTTCATCGCCAGCGACGCCGACCTCGGGAGCGCACCGATCCTGCGCCGGGAGTTCACCCTCGACGACGGCCACGGCGCCGTGACGAGCGCGACCCTCGACGTCAGCGCCCTCGGCGTCGTCGAGGCCTGGCTCGGCGGGCAGCGCGTCTCCGACCACCTGCTCGAGCCGGGGTGGACGAGCTACGAGTGGCGCGTCCGCGTCGTCTCGCACGACGTCACGGCACACCTCACCGATGCCGAGCCGGGTGGCGCCGCCGTCCTCGCGCTCGTCCTCGGCAAGGGCTGGGCCGCCGGACGCCTCGCCTGGGGAGGCGGTGGCGGCTGGTACGCCGACGAGGTCGCCGGGTTCGCCGAACTCCGCGTCACCTTCGCCGACGGCCACGAGCAGCTCGTCGCGACCGACACCGACTGGCAGGCGCTGTCGAGTGCGATCACGGCCGACCAGCTCTACGACGGCGAGGACGTCGACGCCCGCCTGCGCGACGGCTCCTTCCTCACGCCCGGTGACGTGACGGTGCCGAGTGTGGACGGACACGAGGGCCGCACGAGCACGGTGCACACGGTGGACCTCGGGGAGCGCGAGCTCGTCGCCGACACCGTGCCGCCCGTCCGACCGCTCGCCGAGATCGCCCCGGTCGAGGTCTGGACGAGCCCCGCCGGCGCCACGCTGGTCGACTTCGGCGTGAACCTCGTCGGCTGGATCCGGGTGACCGCGTCCGGCCCGGCGGGGACGGTCCTGACCCTGCAGCACGCCGAGGTCCTCGAGCACGACGAGCTCGGCACGCGCCCCCTGCGCACCGCGAAGGCCACCGACCACTTCACCCTCAGCGGGGACGGCCAGGACGTCTTCGAGCCGCGCTTCACGTTCCACGGCTTCCGGTACGCCCAGGTCGACGGGTGGCCCGGCACGCTCGACGAGCTCCGCACCGCCCTCACCGCGGTGCAGGTCGGGTCGGACCTCCCCCGCACCGGCACGTTCGAGTCGAGCCACGAGCTGCTGAACACCTTCCACGACAACGTGGTGCGGGGCATGCAGGGGAACTTCCTCAGCGTGCCGACCGACTGCCCGCAGCGCGACGAACGACTCGGGTGGACCGGCGACATCGCGGCGTTCGCGCCGACGGCCTCGTACCTGTTCGACACCAGGGCGTTCCTCGGCGACTGGCTCCGCGACGTGTGGCTCGAGCAGCAGCACGCCGACGGCATCATCCCCTTCGTCGTGCCGGACGTGCTGAAGTACTCCCCCGCCGAGGACTTCGGCAAGCCCGACGCCACCGCCGTCTGGTCGGACGCCGGGGTGTGGGTGCCCTGGACGCTCTACCAGGCGTACGGCGACACCGCGGTGCTCGAGGAGCAGTTCCCGTCCATGGCCGCGCACCTCCGGCGGGTCCGCGACCACCTCTCGCCCGAGGACCTGTGGGACACCGTGTTCCAGTTCGGCGACTGGCTGGACCCGGACGCCCCGCCGGAGGACCCCGCGGCGGCGAAGGCCGACAAGGGCGTCGTCGCGACGATCTGCGCGTACCGGTCCGCCACCATCGCGGCGGACGCGGCCGAGCTGTTGGGCGGCCACGAGGCGGAGGCGAGCGAGTTCCGGGAACTCGCGTCGCGCCTCCAGGCCGGCTTCCGGACCCACTACCTGCAGGACGACGGTCGAATCCTGTCCGACTGCACGACCGTGTACACGCTCGCGATCGTGTTCGGGATCCTGTCCGAGGCGGAGCAGGCCACGGCCGGCGACCGTCTGGCAGAGCTCGTCGAGCGGTCCGGGTACCGGATCTCGACGGGCTTCGCCGGGACGCCGTTCATCACGGATGCGCTGACGCAGACCGGACACCTCGAGGACGCGTACCGGCTGCTGCTGCAGGCCGAGTGCCCGTCGTGGCTGTACCCGGTGACGATGGGCGCGACGACGGTGTGGGAGCGGTGGGACTCGATGCTGCCGGACGGCACCATCAACCCGGGCCAGATGACGTCGTTCAACCACTACGCGCTCGGTGCCGTGGCGGACTGGATGCACCGCGTGGTCGGTGGTCTCGCGACGTTGACGCCCGGGTACGAGTCGGTGCTCGTGGCACCGCAGCCCGGAGGTGGTCTCACGTGGGCGTCGACCTCGCTCGACACCGTGCACGGGCACGTCGCCGTGCGGTGGGAGCTCGTCGACGGGGAGCTGCTCGTGCGGGTGACCGTGCCCGAGGGCGTCACCGCGGTGGTGCGGCTGCCGGGTGCTGCGGAGCAGCGCGTGTCGGGAGGCACGCACGAGCTGCGCGCGCCGGCCGCGGTCCCCGCGGGGTAGCGGCGGCCGCGGGGCGGCGGCCGCGGCGCTTCGTCGCTCCGCCCCGTGTCGAACCACGTTCCCGACGTCGAACCAGCCTCACCGCCCGGTTCGATGTCGGAAACGTGGTTCGTCGCCCACCCCGGCTTGCGCCCACCCCGGCTTGCGCGAACCCCGCGCAGCACGTACCGTATGAAACGATTCAATCGACACGAGGAAGTGACACGATGACATCAGCGAGCTTCAGCTCCGTCGCCGACCAGCTGGCCCGGCAGGCGATCGAGCTCCCGAGCTGGGCGTTCGGCAACTCCGGCACCCGCTTCAAGGTGTTCGGGACCCCCGGCACCCCGCGCGACCCCTACGAGAAGATCGCCGACGCCGCCCAGGTGCACCGGTACACCGGGCTCGCACCGACCGTCGCGCTCCACATCCCGTGGGACCTCGTCGACGACTTCGCCGACCTGAAGCGCCACGCGGAGGAGCACGGCGTCTCCCTCGGCACCGTCAACTCGAACACCTTCCAGGACGACGACTACAAGTTCGGCGCCCTGACCCACGTCGACGAGACGATCCGGCAGAAGGCGATCGACCACCACCTGCGCTGCATCGACGTGATGGACGCCACGGGTTCCCGCGACCTGAAGATCTGGCTCGCCGAGGGGTCGAACTACCCCGGCCAGGAGGACATGCGCTCCCGCCAGGACCGCCTCCACGACTCGCTGACCACGATCTACGACCGACTCGGCCCGGACCAGCGCCTCGTGCTCGAGTACAAGTTCTTCGAGCCGTCGTTCTACCACACGGACGTCCCGGACTGGGGCACGAGCTACGTGCAGACGGCCGCGCTCGGCGACAAGGCGATGGTCTGCCTCGACACCGGCCACCACGCCCCCGGCACGAACATCGAGTTCATCGTCATGCAGCTCCTGCGCCTCGGCAAGCTCGGCAGCTTCGACTTCAACTCGCGCTTCTACGCCGACGACGACCTGATCGTGGGCGCCGCCGACCCGTTCCAGCTGTTCCGCATCCTCGTCGAGGTCATCCGCGGCGGCGGCTACGACAACCCCGACGTCGCGTTCATGCTCGACCAGTGCCACAACATCGAGGACAAGATCCCCGGGCAGATCCGCTCGGTGCTCAACGTCCAGGAGATGACGGCCCGAGCACTGCTCCTCGACCGCGTCGCACTGACCGCCGCACAGGAGGCGCACGACGTCCTCGGCGCGAACGAGATCTTCATGGACGCATACCAGACCGACGTCCGGGCCGACCTCGCCGCATGGCGCGAGTCCCGCGGGCTCCCCGCGAACCCGATGCGCGCCTACCTCGACTCCGGTTACCAGCGGCAGATCGCCGAGGACCGGGTCGGCGGCGTCCAGGCTGGCTGGGGCGCGTAGACATCATGACAAGCACAGGACTGGAGGCCCGGGTGGACCCCGCAACGCACGGCACCGACGCAGACACGACGATCAGTGCGCTCGTCGCACGTTCGAACGCGCTCGGCTCGGATCCGCGGATCACGAACTACGCGGGCGGCAACACCTCCGCCAAGGGCACCGACACCGACCCGGTCACGGGCGAACCGGTGGAGCTGCTCTGGGTGAAGGGCTCCGGGGGCGACCTCGGCACCCTCACCCCGGCGGGCCTCGCAGTCCTGCGCGTCGACCGCGTCCGCGCCCTGCAGGACGTCTACCCCGGCGTCGAGCGCGAGGACGAGATGGTCGCCGCGTTCGACCACACCCTGTTCGGTCGCGGTGGGGCGGCACCCTCCATCGACACCGCGATGCACGCCCTCGTCGACGCCGCGCACGTCGACCACCTGCACCCCGACGCCGGCATCGCCATCGCGACCGCCGCCGACGGCCCGGCCCTGACCGAGCAGGTCTTCGGCGACAAGGTGGTCTGGGTGCCGTGGCGCCGACCGGGGTTCCAGCTCGGGCTCGACATCGCGGCGGTCAAGCGGGACCACCCCGCGGCGATCGGCACGATCCTCGGCGGCCACGGCATCACCGCCTGGGGCGACACCAGCGACGAGGCCGAGGCGAACTCCCGCTGGATCATCGACACGGCAGAGGCCTTCATCGCCGAACACGGGAAGGACCAGCCGTTCGGCCCCGTCCGCCGCGGCTTCGAGGCGCTGCCGACGGACGAACGCCGCGCGCGCGCCGCAGCCCTCGCTCCGACGATCCGGGGCATCGCCGGCCACGACAAGCCGGTGGTGGGACACTTCACCGACAGCGACGTCGTGCTCGACTTCCTCGCGTCGTCACGGGCAGAGGAGCTCGCAGCCCTCGGGACGAGCTGCCCGGACCACTTCCTCCGCACCAAGGTGAAGCCGCTCATCCTCGACCTGCCCGCCACGGCGACGGTCGAGGAGCAGACCGCCCGCCTGCACGAGCTCCACGAGCAGTACCGCGTCGACTACCAGGCCTACTACGACCGGCACGCCGACGAGACGAGCCCGGCGATCCGCGGCGCCGACCCGCTCATCGTGCTCGTCCCGGGCATCGGGATGTTCTCCTACGGCAAGGACGCCCAGACCGCCCGCGTCGCCGGCGAGTTCTACGTGAACGCCATCAACGTCATGCGCGGCGCGGAGTCCCTCAGCACGTACGCCCCCATCGACGAGGCCGAGAAGTTCCGCATCGAGTACTGGGCCCTCGAGGAGGCGAAGCTCCAGCGGATGCCCGCACCGAAGAAGCTCGCCACGCGCATCGCCCTCGTCACCGGAGCCGCGAGCGGCATCGGCAAGGCCATCGCGAAGCGCCTGGCGGCCGAGGGCGCCGCGGTCATCATCGCGGACCTCGACCTCGCCAAGGCGCAGGAGGCCGCGGCCGAGATCGGGAACACCGACACGGCGATCGGCGTCGCCGCGAACGTGACGGACGCCGGCGCGATCGACCACGCGATCCAGCAGACGCTCCTGCACTTCGGCGGCCTCGACCTCGTCGTGAACAACGCCGGGCTGAGCCTCAGCAAGAGCCTGCTCGAGACCACCGAGCAGGACTGGGACCTGCAGCACGACGTCATGGCGAAGGGCTCGTTCCTGGTGTCGAAGGCGGCCGCGAAGGTCCTCATCGAGCAGGGCCTCGGCGGCGACATCGTGTACATCTCGTCGAAGAACTCGGTGTTCGCCGGCCCGAACAACATCGCCTACTCGGCGACCAAGGCCGACCAGGCGCACCAGGTCCGACTGCTGGCGGCCGAACTCGGTGAGCACGGGGTGCGCGTCAACGGGATCAACCCCGACGGCGTCGTCCGTGGCTCGGGGATCTTCGCGAGCGGCTGGGGTGCGAACCGGGCGAAGACGTACGGCATCGAGGAGCAGGACCTCGGCAAGTTCTACGCCCAGCGCACGATCCTCAAGCGCGAGGTCGTGCCCGAGAACGTCGCCAACGCCGTGTACGCCATCTGCACCGACGACTTCTCGCACACGACCGGCCTGCACGTCCCCGTGGACGCCGGGGTCGCGGCAGCGTTCCTGCGCTGATGTCCGGGACAGAGGGAGCAGCGTGACGAACAGCGGCAGCGTCGCCGCCGTCGACCTCGGCGCCACGAGCGGGCGGGTGATCGTCGGCCACGTCGACACCGACGGCGTCCGGATGGAGCACATCGCCCGGTTCCCCAACGGCCCGGTCGCGCTCCACGAGGGCGACCGCGAAGCCCTGCACTGGGACGTCGTCGAGCTGTACCGGCAGGTCACCGCGGGCCTCGGCGACGCCTTCGCCCGGAACCCGGACATCGCCAGCCTCGGCATCGACTCGTGGGCGGTCGACTACGGGCTGCTCCGTGGTGGGCGGCTGCTCGGGCTGCCGTCCCACTACCGCGACGCACGACACGAAGGCGGCGTCGCGACCGTGCACGAGCGACTCTCCGCCGCCGAGCTGTTCGCCCGGAACGGCCTGCAGCACCTGCCGTTCAACACCCTGTTCCAGTTCGCCGCCGACCCGTCCCTGCAGCTCGCGCAACGGGCGCTGCTCGTGCCCGACCTGCTCGGCTACTGGCTGACCGGCGTCGAGGCGGCCGAGCGCACGAACGCCTCGACGACCGGGGTCCTGAACGCGACCACCCGCGGGTGGGACCCGGCGTTGCGGGCTGCTGCGCGCCTCCCGAGCGGACTCCTGCCCACCCTGCGCGACCCGGGCGACCGACTCGGTCCCCTGCTGCCCGCCGTCGCCGAGGCGGTCGGCGGCACCGCGCCGGTCACGCTCGTCGGCTCCCACGACACGGCCTCGGCCGTGGTGGCGGTACCGGCCACCGACCCGGACTTCGCGTACATCTCGTCCGGCACCTGGTCGCTCGTCGGCGTCGAGCTCGACGCACCCGTCCTGTCGGACGCGGCTCGCGAGGCCAACTGCACCAACGAGGGCGGCGTCGACGGACGCGTCCGCTTCCTGAAGAACGTGTCCGGGCTGTGGCTGCTCTCCGAGAGCGTGCGCACCTGGGAGCGCGGTGGCGAGCGCGTCGACCTGGAGGCGCTGCTCGCCTCCGCAGCGGACGTCACCGCCCCGGTCCCCGTCTTCGACGTCGCGGACGACACGTTCACCGCGCCGGGTGACATGCCGGCACGGATCGCCGCCTGGTGCGGTGCACACGGACTCGCCGCCCCGGCGTCGCGGGCCGAGACCGTGCGGTCGATCCTCGAGTCGCTCGCCTCGGCGTACGCCTCGACCCTCGAGACGATCGTCGCCGTCACGGGCCGAGACGTCCGACAGGTGCACGTCGTCGGCGGAGGATCGCAGAACCGGCTCCTCTGCCAGCTCACCGCCGACCGCACCGGGCTCCCCGTGCTCGCCGGACCGGTCGAGGCGACCGCGCTCGGCAACGTCCTCGTGCAGGCGCGGGCCGTCGGGCTCGGCGGCCTCGGTGGCGCCTCGCTCGAGGCCCTGCGCTCGACGATCGCCCGTTCCGTCGAACCCGTGCGCTACACCCCGCGAGCCGATCACTCCACCCACCGATCCACCCCGAGACGTAGGATGTCTGTATGACCTCGACCGACGACCAGCACCGCGTCGACCCCGCGACGGGCGCTCCGGCAGCGACCCCCGGGGCGCCGTCGGCCCGGCGCACACCGATCAAGCGGCAGCTGCCGACCGTGCGCGACCTCGCGCCGCTCATGCAGTTCAAGAAGCCGTCGCTGCCGGGCCGGCGACAGCGTCTCGAGTCGGCGCTGACGATCTGGGACCTGCGCGACATCGCCGCCCGACGCACGCCGAAGGCCGCGTTCGACTACACCGAAGGCGCCGCCGAGGCCGAGATCTCCCTCGCCCGTGCCCGCCAGGCGTTCGAGGACATCGAGTTCACGCCCGCGATCCTGCGGGACGTCTCGAAGGTCGACACGTCGCGCGAGGTGCTCGGTGCGCCCGTCGCCCGCCCGTTCGGCATCGCCCCGACCGGTTTCACGCGCATGATGCAGACCGAGGGCGAGCGCGCCGGAGCCCGGGCAGCGGGCCGCGCCGGCATCCCGTTCTCGCTCTCCACGATGGGGACCACCGCGATCGAGGACGTCCGCGACGCCAACCCGTCGGGCCGCAACTGGTTCCAGCTCTACATGTGGAAGGACCGCGAGAAGTCGATGGCGCTCGTCTCCCGCGCCGAGAAGGCCGGGTTCGACACGCTGCTCGTCACCGTGGACGTGCCCGTCGCCGGTGCCCGGCTGCGGGACAAGCGCAACGGGTTCTCCATCCCGCCGCAGTTGAGCGCCCGCACCGTGCTGAACGCGATCCCACGGCCCTGGTGGTGGTTCGACTTCCTCACCACCGAGCCGTTGGCGTTCGCGTCGCTCGACCGGTGGTCCGGCACCGTCGGCGAGCTCCTCGACCACATGTTCGACCCGACCGTCACCTACGAGGACCTCGAGTGGATCCGGTCGCAGTGGAAGGGGAAGGTCGTCGTCAAGGGCGTGCAGTCACTGGCGGACGCGAAGCGCCTGGCGGACATGGGCGTCGACGGGATCACGCTGTCGAACCACGGCGGCCGGCAGCTCGACCGCGCTCCCGTCCCGTTCCACCTGCTCCCCTCCGTCGTCCGCGAGGTCGGCAAGGACACCGAGGTGCACCTCGACACGGGCATCATGTCCGGCGCCGACATCGTCGCCGCCGTGGCGCTCGGCGCGAAGTTCACGATGGTCGGTCGGGCGTACCTGTACGGCCTGATGGCGGGTGGCGAGGCCGGGGTCGACCGGATGATCCAGATCCTGTCCGAGCAGATCGAGCGGACGATGCGGCTGCTCGGGGTGGCCTCGCTCAACGAGCTCGAGCCGGGGCACGTGACGCAGTTGCAGCGGTTGACGCCGGTCCCGCGGGGCTGACCGGCGCGCGGTCACGCCGGCGGTCCGTCGAGGCCGACGCGGCCGACCTGGCCGACGTGGATGTCGAACCACGAATCCGACGTCGAACCAGGCAGCGCCGCTGGTTCGATGTCGGATTCGTGGTTCGGCGCCGACGAGGCGGCGGCGCGGGTCAGCGGGGGTCGGGCGGGCGGCGGCGCACGACGAGGGTCCCGATGCCCTGGACGACGAAGTACGCGCCACCGCCGACCAGGACGATCGTCCGGATCACGGTGAGGACCGACATGCTCCCGAGCCCGAGCGTGCCGACGGCGAGCGCGATGAAGATCCCGCCCATCACGATCAGGATGACCGGGTTCGGGGCGACGAAGAAGCGTCGGCCGCCGTTCGCGTCGGCGATCGCACGGTCGCGGGCACGGGCGACGGCGCCGGGCGCGCGGCCTTCACTTCGGTCGCGGCGACGTTGTCGAGCGCGCAGCAGCAGCCACGTCGTCACACCGACGGCGATGGCTCCCGCCCACACGACCCATTCGGGCGCTTGGAAGAAGCCGAGCACCCAGGACGTGACGAGGCCGACACCCGCGCCGACCGCCGCCGCAGTCGTGACCCGGTCGGTCCGGCCGTCGATGGCGGTGACGTAGCCCGGGCGCCGGGCGTACGGGTCGTGCTCCGGCTCGGTCTGGTCAGCTGTTCGTTCGTTCCCCACGCTCCGACCGTACCGAGATCGTGACCCGATGGACCGCTCGGAGGTGGGGCGGTGACCATCACGCCCGCGTCGACCGGCGACCCGGTGCTGCTCGGGCGGCCGACCCCGCAGGGCGAGCAGTTCACGGTCGCCGGGCGCTTCGACCTGCCCGACGACCTGCCGGTGGGCGACGCCGTCCTCGACGTGAGCAGCCACGACGGCGACGGGTCCGGCGCGAGCCTGCCGGTGACGATCAGCGCGGACGGCGCCAGGTGACCGAGGAGCGCCGGTGGACGTGCGTGTCGTGGTTCCAGTGCCCGGTCACCTCCGTCTCACCGCCATGTCTGCCGGACCAGCACCTCGAGCAGCCCGTCCGTGGGCGTGTTGGTCTGCGTGACCGAGATCCACGTGTCCCCCCGGACGAAGAACGTGTGGGTGGTCTCCAGCGGGTCGCCGTAGTAGTCCGACGACTCGCTGTGCTGACAGGCCCGCCCACCGAGCCGATCGGTGCACGACCAA
This sequence comes from Curtobacterium sp. C2H10, assembly GCF_025407985.1. Taxonomy (NCBI): domain Bacteria; kingdom Bacillati; phylum Actinomycetota; class Actinomycetes; order Micrococcales; family Microbacteriaceae; genus Curtobacterium; species Curtobacterium sp. C2H10. The sequence continues at coordinate 13,292 of NZ_JABXGF010000019.1, forward strand.
CCCGCCTGCTCGTGTGCGCTGAGTCGCTCGTCGAGGGTCCCTTCCGCGGTCGACCCCATCGCGAGGAAGAGGTTGTCCGATTCTTCCGGGCTCCCGGTCTGGGACCACCGGCAGACGAGGGCCGCGTCGGCGACGAACGGCTCGTCCGGGTCGACCCAGTAGTCCGATCCGACTCCGCCGGGTGCGACGGGTCGGATCTGCTCGACCTTCCGCTGGCCGAACAGCCGCGCGGAATCGGCTGACGGCACTGCCGCCGCGCACGAGTCCGGGATCGATGCCGCGACACCACCGGACGTCGGCGAGGACGGCCGGGTGGTCGGGCGGATGGGAGCCGACGAGGCAGTCCGGTCCGGCCGGGGCACGGCCGCGGGACTCGAGGCGCTCGGAGCCGGCGGCGCGGCGATCGGACTCGGGATCATCCCGAGCGCGACCGCTCCACTCGCGGTGCCGACACCGAGCAGCGCCACGATCGCGACGGCGATCCCGACACGCTTGCGGACGGAGACCCGACGGGGTTCGGCGTCGAGGTGTGCGACGAAGCGCTGGCGCATGCCGACGATCATCTGCTGCAGGTCGTCTCCGACGGGAGGTTCAGAGCTCATCGTGCGTCACCGCCTTCTTGATCCGGGCCCGCGATCGCGCGACCCGCTGTCTGACCGCTCCGACGCTCAACCCGAGCGCAGTCGCGGCTTCGGCGTACGAACGGCCGTCGATGAGGCACAGCTCGCACACCTGCCGGTCGATCGGCGAGAGCGCGTCGATCTCGGCTCTGACCCAGCGCAGCCGGTCGCGGGCGTCGTCGTCCTCGACCGGTGCCGGCAGGTCGTCCGGCAGTTCGTCGCCCTGGTGCCGCTGGTGCGTGCGCCGGAGGTTCGCCGCGTGGTTGCGGCTGACCACCAGCAGCCACGGCAGGATCGACTCGTCGGGGAGCTCGATGGAAGCCGCCCGTCGCCAGAGCGTCACGAACGTGTCCTGGACGACCTCCTCGACGTCCTGGCGCGACGGGACGAGCGCCCAGGCGTACCGGGTCACCGTCGCCACGTAGCGGTCGAAGAGCGCGACGCCCGCTGCCCGGTCGCCGTTCCCCGCCGCCCGGACCAGTGCTGTGTCCGGTTCTCGTGATCGATCCATGACCACCCCCTTCACCCCAGCAGTGTCCGGACCGGTCCGATCGTCACAGCGCGGGGACAGCCGGGCGTGTCGTCAGGGCGAAGGACAACGGCGTCGCCCTGACCGCGTCGACCGCGTGCGCGACCGCGCCGAGCACGACGACGTCGGCGCCCAGCGTCGACGCGACGATCTCGGGGACCGGGTCGAACCCCGCGCCGTCGAGCCAGGCCCGGGCCCGGTCGATCACGGCACCGGCGGGCTCGGCGATGGCCCCCGCGACGACCACGCGGTCGATGTCGAGCAGGCTGACGAGCAGGACGCAGACGCGGGCCAACCGGTCCCCCAGGCGGTCGACGATGCCGAGGGCGACCGGGTCCCCGTCGTGCGCCGCGCGGAACAGGACGGAGGCGTCGGCGTCCGCGGCGAGGGGGCTGTCCGGCGGGACGTCGCCCGCGGCGAGCGCCTCGGCGACGAGCCGGCGGGCGGTGGCACCGATGCCGTCGGACGACCCGACACCCTCGACGAGGTCGAGCACGCGCATCTCCCCCGCGCCGCCGTGGGCGCCCCGGAGCAGGACCCCGTCGACGACGAGTCCGCTGCCGAACCGCTCGCCGGAGAGCAGGGCTGCGAACGAGGCGTCGCCCGAGGACGGCCGTTCGGCGAGCGCGGCGAGGTTGGCGTCGTTCTCGACCAGGACCCGGTGACCCGGGACTGCGTCGGCGAAGCCCGGGTTCATCCGGTCCCAGAACCCGCCGTCGCCGGGTGACGCGCCGCCGGCGTCCACGGGGGCGGGGATGCCGACGACGGACACGAGCACCCGCAGCGGGTCGACCCCGGCGTCGAGGAGTGCGGCGGCGACGGTCTCGCCGACGACCCCGAGCCGGACCGGGACGTCGAGACCGGAGTCGCCGAGGGCCCCTTCGGCGCGGCCGAGCACGGTGCCGCGCAGATCGGCGACGAGCACGGTCACCCGGTGCTGCCCGGCGTCGATGCCGACGACCACGCCGCCGGCGGTGTCGAGCTCGTACCGGCGCGCCGGACGGCCGATCCGGTACTCCCCCGCGGCCCGGGCGTCGTCGAGTTCGCGGACCCAACCGAGGCGGACGAGCTCCTCGCACGCGGCCAGGACGGTGGAACGGGTCAGGCCGGTCGTGTCGATCGCCTCGGTCGCGGTGAACGCGCGCACGGAGAAGGCGTACGCGAGCAGCGTCTCTGCGCTCGTTCCACGGGGCGGCGGCATGCCCGCACACTACCGCGGAAACAGTTCCTTGCAGAATTAGATTTTGTCGCTAGATTTAGTTCTGCGGGCGGCAGTGGAGCCGGACCGCGAACCGGAACGGCAGGGACGCCGGGTCCGGACGGACGGAGACGACGTGCAGACACACGCCACCACCAGGAACGCCGCCGCGCTCAGCCGCCGCGGGTTCCTGCTCGGGGCGGGCGGCATCGGAGCGGGCCTGGCCCTCGCCGGGTGTGCCCCGCTCGGTTCCTCGAGCAGCCGCCCCGAGACGATCACGTTCTACGTGTCGAAGCCCGAGGTCATCGGCTACTTCGACGAGGTCATCGCGAAGTTCCACGACAGCCAGTCGAGGATCCGCGTCATCCGCGACTCGACGTCCAACATGTCCGCCAACTTCGTCCGGAACCGACCGCCGGACCTCGGCTGCCTGAACTACAACTACGCGATGGTCTCGTTCGTCGAGCACGGCGCCCTCTCCGACCTGTCGGACCTGCCGGAGAAGGACACGATCAACCCCGACCTGTGGCCGCTCATGAAGCAGACCGCGGACTACCCGGGTCGGACGAGCGTGCTGCCGTACTCGGTGACCGCGGCGTCGGTGATCTACAACAAGCAGATCTTCGCCGACCAGGGCATCGACGTGCCCACCACGTGGAGCGAGTTCCGAGACGTCTGCGAACGACTCACCAAGGCCGGCATCACGCCGATGTACGGCACCTACAAGGACAACTGGACGATCGCCCAGGGCATGTTCGACTACTCGGTGGGCGGGATGCTCGACCTGCAGCGGACCTTCGCGGCACTCGACCGCGAGGGCACCAAGGTGGGCACGAGCTCGAGCGTCTCGTTCGAGAAGGACTTCGCCGCCCCCGTCGACCGCATGGTGGACCTCCTGCAGTGGCACCAGAAGGGCGCGGCGAGCCGCGGGTACGGTGACGGCAACCTCGCGTTCGCGCAGGGGAAGGCCGCGATGTACCTGCAGGGGCCGTGGGCGCTCGGTGAGATCGCGAAGTCGAACAAGGACATCGACCTCGGCACGTTCCCGTTCCCGGCGACCGACGACGCCGCCGACAACAAGGTGCGCGTGAACGTCGACCTCGGCCTCTGGATCCCGGAGGCGTCCCGCAAGAAGGAGGCGGCGCGCGAGTTCCTGTCGTTCCTGATGAGCCCCGCCGTGAACGACAAGTACAACGCCGACAACAACGGTTTCGGCGTCCGGAAGGACTCGCCACCCGCATCGAACCCCGCGCTCCGCGGCATGCAGGACTCCTACGACCAGGCGAACTTCTTCTTGGGCGCCTCGCAGCTCATCCCCGCCGAGATCCCGGTGGCGAACTACCTGCAGTCCATCGCCTTCGGCGGTGCCCCCGCTCCCCAACTCCGCACCCTCGACGGCGACTGGGCGCGTCTCGCGCTCCGTACGGCCGCGTAAGGAGACGACCTTGGCCACCACGACCACAGAATCCGTCACGACGGCGGGCAGCCGCCGACGGGGCGGAGCCGCACCGCGCCTCCAGTCCGGACGACGGGGCGGAGCCGGACTGCGCACGAAGCGCAGCCGGACCGACCCGCTCTTCCTGGTCTTCCTGATCCCCACCCTCCTGCTCTTCACCCTGGCGATCACGCTCCCCGCCGTGATGGGCATCGTGTTGAGCTTCACCGACTCCGTCGGCTTCGGTGACTTCCGGTTCATCGGCCTGACGAACTACGTCGCCGTGTTCAGCGACCCGGCGATCCTGCAGGCGTACCTGTTCACGATCGGGTTCTCGCTCGTCACGGTCCTCGTCGTGAACGCGGTCGCGTTCCTGCTCGCCATCGCCCTGACCTCGAAGGTCCGCGGCAAGATCACCCTCCGCGCCGTGTTCGTGCTGCCGATGGTGATCTCGGGCATCGTCATCGCCTACGTGTTCTCGTTCCTGTTCGCGAACAGCCTGCCGGCGCTCGCGACCACGCTCGGCTTCGCGCCGCTCGAGCAGAGCATCCTCGCGAACCCGGACCTGGCGTGGATCGCGATCGTGGTCGTGACCGCGTGGCAGGCGATCCCGTCGACACTGCTCATCTACATCGCCGGCGTGCTCTCGATCCCGGCCGAGGTGTACGAGGCGTCGGCGCTCGACGGCGCGAGCGCCTGGCGGCAGCTCGTGTCGATCACGGCACCGCTCACGGCGGGCTACATCCTCATCAACCTCGTGATCGGGTTCAAGAACTTCCTGAACTCGTACGACATCATCGTCGGCCTCACCGACGGCGGCCCCGGCACCTCGACCACCAGCGTGGCGATGTCGATCTTCAAGGGCTTCAACGGCGGCGACTACGCCTACCAGATGGCGAACGCCACGATCTTCTTCGTCATCGCGGTCGTCATCGCCGTGATCCAGCTGCGGGCGACCCGCGGGAAGGCAGCGCTCTGATGACCATCCAGGCACCCCTCCAGCCGGGGACCACCGCGACCGGCACCATCCGCTCCGTCGACGCCGACCGGAACGCCGGCCGTCGTGGCGAGCGCTTCAACTGGCCGGTCACGGTCGTCCTCGTCCTCTGCACCCTGTCCGTCCTCGTCCCGCTGTACGTGACGATCACGATGGCGTTCAAGACGACGAGCCAGGCGGTCGACGGCAACGCGTTCTCCCTCCCGGCACCGTTCAGCGTCGATGGCTTCGTGCAGGCCTGGCAGCTGACGGACTTCCCGCGCGCGTTCGGCGTCTCGGTGCTCGTCGCCGCGATCACCGTCGTCGGCACGATCCTGCTCGCCTCGTTCACGGCGTACGCGATCGCCCGGAACTGGGACCGCCGGCTCTTCCGCTGGTCGTTCTTCTACCTGCTCGCCGCGATGTTCCTGCCGTTCCCGGTGCTCGCCCTGTCGCAGGTGAAGCTCACCGGCCTGGCGCACCTCGACAACCCGTTCGGCGTCGCGATCCTGCACGTCATGTTCCAGCTGTCGTTCAGCGTGCTGCTCTTCACCGCGTTCCTGCGGTCGATCCCGGCCGAACTGGAGGAGAGTGCCCGCATCGACGGTGCGAGCACGGGGCAGGTGTTCTGGCGACTCGTGTTCCCGCTGCTGGCACCCATGAGCGCCACCGTCGGCATCTTCGCGTTCCTCGCGTCCTGGAACGACTTCGTGATGCCGTCGCTGATCACCTCGAACCCGGCGCTGCAGACCCTGCCGGTGCTGCAGCAGATGTTCCAGACGCAGTTCAGCAACAACTACAACGTGTCGTTCGCCTCGTACCTGATGGCGATGGCGCCGGCGATCATCGTCTACCTGTTCACGCAGCGCTGGGTGATGGCCGGGGTCACGCAGGGCGCGATCAAGTGACGACCACCGACTCCGCAACCGAGAGGACCCCCACCATGACCGACGTCGTCGAGACCGCCGCCGCACCCGCGACCGAGGACGGGAGCAGCACCTGGTGGCGCCAGGCCAGCGTCTACCAGATCTACCCACGGTCCTTCGCCGACGCGAACGGCGACGGCATCGGCGACCTGCCCGGTGTCACCGCGAAGGTGCCGTACCTGGCGTCCCTCGGGATCGAGGCCGTCTGGCTCAGCCCGTTCTACCCGTCCGCACTCGCCGACGGCGGCTACGACGTGGACGACTACCGGGACGTCGACCCGCGCCTCGGCACGCTCGAGGACTTCGACGAGATGGTCGCGGCGCTGCACGGTGCCGGGATCCGCGTGATCGTCGACGTCGTCCCGAACCACACGAGCGACCGGCACGGGTGGTTCCGCGAGGCGCTCGCAGCGGAGAAGGGCTCCCCCGCCCGCGACCGGTACGTCTTCCGTGACGGGTCCGGTCCCGACGGGGCGGAAGCGCCCGCCGACTGGGTGTCGATCTTCGGCGGCCCGGCCTGGACCGCGGTCGGCGACGGCCAGTGGTACCTGCACAACTTCGCCAAGGAACAGCCCGACCTCAACTGGGCGAACCGCGAGGTCCGCGACGACTTCCTGCACACCCTCCGCTTCTGGTCCGACCGCGGTGTGGACGGGTTCCGCATCGACGTCGCGCACGGCCTGGCGAAGGACCTGCCGTCGGGCCCGCTCCCGACGTGGGCCGAGGTCCTCGCGTCGCCGAAGGACGGCTCGCACATCCTCTGGGACCGCGACGACGTCCACGAGATCTACGCCGAGTGGCGGAAGGTCTTCGACGAGTACACGCCCGCACGCACGGCCGTCGCCGAGGCGTGGGTCGCCGCCGACCGCCGCGCCCGGTACGCCAGCGCCGAGGGGCTCGGGCAGGCGTTCAACTTCGACCTGCTCGAGGCCGACTTCGACGCCGGGCAGTTCCGGAGCATCATCGAGTTCAACCTCGGGCTCGCCGAGGAGTCCGGATCATCGACCACGTGGGTCTTCTCGAACCACGACGTCGTCCGGCACGCCACCCGCTACGCCCTGCCGGCACGCAACGGCGCCGAGGAGAAGCAGGGCAGCGCGTGGCTGCTCGCCGGCGGCTCGCAGGACGCGCTCGACCGCTCGCTCGGACTGCGCCGTGCCACCGCGGCGACGCTGCTCGAACTCGCGCTGCCCGGCTCGGCTTACCTCTACCAGGGCGAGGAGCTCGGCCTGCAGGAGGTCGGCGACATCCCCGAAGCCGACCGTCAGGACCCGGCGTTCTTCCGGAACCCGGGCGTCGACGTCGGCCGTGACGGCTGCCGCGTGCCGCTCCCCTGGACCCGGAACGGCAGGAGCTTCGGGTTCGGCGACGGCGGTGCGCACCTGCCGCAGCCGGCGTGGTTCGCCGATGTGTCGGTCGAGGCCGAGGACGCCGACCCCGACTCGACGCTGAACCTGTACCGGAAGGCGCTCGGCCTGCGCGGCCAGCTGCAGTCCGAGGAACACCTCGAGTGGCTCGAGACCGGCCGCGACGACGTGCTCGCGTTCCGTCGGCCGAACGGCTGGACGAGCGTGACGGTGTTCGGCGACGAGCCGTACGACCTCCCCGCAGGCGAGCTGCTGCTCGCCTCCGCGCCGGTGGCAGACGGCGCACTGTCGGGTGTGGGGACGGCCTGGTTGCGTTCCTGACGGAACCAGGTGACGGACTGGAGGCGCGGTGCGGGCAGGCACCGCGCCTCCCGTCCGTCAGGCGGTCACGCCCGAGCGCCGTCAGGCGGTGCCGGTAGGGTCGCGGCATGACCGGGGCGACCATCAGCGTGCAGGACTTCGTGATGCGGTTCGGGGACCGGAACGTGGTCGACGGGCTCTCGTTCGACATCGCCCCCGGTGAGACCTTCGGCCTGCTCGGCAGCAACGGCTCGGGCAAGACCACGACCATCCGTGCGCTGCTCGGCATCACCACCCCGACCGCCGGCACCCTCACGATCGACGGGCAGCCCTACCGACCGGCCACCGGCGGGATCGGCTACCTGCCCGAGGAACGCGGCCTGTACCGCAAGGAGTCGGTCATCGACGTGATGACGTACTTCGGGCGGCTCCGCGGCCTGCGCGGGCCCGAGGCGACGGCGTGGAGCATGGACTACCTCGCCCGCGTCGGCCTGGCGGACCGGGCGAAGCTCCGGGTGGACAAGCTCTCCGGCGGGCAGCAGCAGAAGGTCCAGCTCGGCATCACGATCATGGACCGGCCCCGGCTGCTCATCCTCGACGAGCCGACGAAGGGCCTCGACCCGGTCAACCGTCGGCTGCTGCTGGACCTCGTCGACGAGCGGAAGGCCGACGGTGCCACGGTCGTCCTCGTCACCCACCACATGGACGAGGTCGAGCGGCTCTGCGACCGCATCCTGCTCCTGAAGGACGGCACCGCGGCCGCGTACGGCACCATCCCCGACGTGCAGGACGCCTTCGGCGGCGCGGTCGCCCGGGTCGGCCTCGACGGGCCGGTGCCGCCGTCGCCGCTGTACCGCCTCGCCCGGCACGAGGGGCACGTCGCCTACCTCGTGCCGATGCCCGCGGCCGCGGCCGACGGGTCGGACATCCTCGCGTCGCTCGTCTCGGCCGGCGTGCACGTCACCGGGTTCGAGATGCGGCGCATCCCGCTCGACGAGATCTTCGTCCAGGTGTACGGCCACGACGCCGGAGCCGACGCGGCTGCCGACACCGCACGGGCCGGAGCCGCCGCGTGAGCCGCCTCGGGACCGTCATCCGGTTCGAGTTCGTGCGTGCGGTGAAGAAGCCCGCGTTCTGGATCGGCACGCTGGCGCTGCCGGTCGTCATCGTGGTGGTGTCGCTCCTCGTCGGGGTCGGGCAGTCCGCCGGGACCGACTCGGTGGTGTCCAGCTCGTCCGCGACAAAGACGCCCTTCCGGTACGTGGACGACTCCGGCCTGGTGTCCGAGAGCGTCGCCGCGAAGTGGGGCGGGTCGCCGTCGACCGACCCCGCCGCCGACCGGGCCGCGGTGCGCTCCGGGACCCTCGACGCGTTCATCACCTTCCCCGAGTCGCCGTCGACGTCACCGATCCGGGTCGAGGCGGCCGACCGCGGGCTCTTCGGGAACGGCGGGTACTCCTCGCTGGCGGAGCGGGTCCTCGAGCAGAGCGTCGCCGCGACCGTCGACGACCCGGAGTCCGTCGAACTCCTCCGGAACCCGCCGGACACCGACCTGACGACCTACGCGGACGGCCGGGTGGCGCCGGGCTGGTTGTCGATCGTGCCGCCGTTCCTCTACGTCGCCGCGTTCTTCGGGCTCGTCATCCTGCTAGCCACCCGCATGGTCACGGTGGTGGTCGAGGAGAAGGAGAACCGCATCTCCGAGATGATCCTCACGACCGTCACGGCCGGCGACCTCATCCGCGGCAAGGTCATCGCGATGCTGCTCGTCGGGTTCGTCCAGGTCGGGGTGTTCGTCGTCCCGGGGCTGATCGGGCTGCTCGCCGCGCTCTCCCTCGTGGCGTCACGACTCGGCGGGCTGACCATCGACCCCTGGCGGATGGTGGTCGGTGCGCTGCTCCTCGTCGGTGGGGTCCTGCTGGCGTCGGCGCTGTTCGTCGCGGTCGGGGCCGCCGTGCCCTCGATCAAGGACGCCTCGGCGCTGCAGTCGGTGGCGATCTTCTCGCTGATCATCCCGCTCTACGCGGCGTTCTTCGTGATGACGACGCCGACCTCACCGGTGGCGTCGTTCTTCACGTACTTCCCGACGTTCACGCCGATCACCGCGATGGTCCGGAACGCGGTCGGGTCGCTCACCGTCACCGAGTCGGTGGTCTGCATCGTCGAGGTGTTCGTGGTCGCGGCCGTGCTGCTGTGGTTCGCCGAGTACCTGTTCCGGCACTCCGTCGCGCAGTACGGCTCGAAGGTGACGCTCCGGCAGATCGTGTCGTGGCGGCGTCGGTCGCGGGCCTGACCGGCCCGACCGGCTAGCTGGTGAGGACGACCTCGTCGAGGTCCCACGCCCGCACCTCGCGCTCGCGCCACCCCTGACGGAGGGTGCGGACGGCACGGTCGAACTCCACGAGGACGTCGATGTGCGGGCGCACGAGCATCTGGATCTGCAGCCCCTCGTACACCGCGAGCAGCTGCGTCGCGGCCTGGTACGCGGGGATCGCCAGGCGCTCGGACCCGGACTCGACGTCGCGCTCGAGCCCGGACGAGAGCTGCTCGGCGTACTCCTCGAAGCGCTTGCGGAAGAGCTCGGCGAAGCCGGTGTCGGCCGCCGCGATCGTGATGGCACCGGCGAGCACCCGCACGAGGCCGGGGTCGGCGACGTCCTCGGCGAGGGTCATCCGGACGTGCTCGATCGTGCACGTCGGCGGGTTCCTCCGACGCGTCCCGCGCAGCTGCGTCCACCGGTCGTAGGTGACGAGCAGCAGCGCGTCCCACGTCGGGAAGAGCCGCTCCACCGTGGTCACCTCGATACCGGCGACCTCGGCGACCACCTCGGCGTCGACGCTGTCGAACGGGTGCAGTCGGTAGGCGCGGATCGCGGCGCGGACGATCCGTTCGGCCAGGGACTGTTCGTCCTCGAAGGCCGCGTCGTGGTGGTGTGCCATCCGACCATCACACACTGTTCTCGAGGGTTTGTCTCGTCCCAGAGCGGGGGCCTCGGTCAGCCGACCGTGACCGGGGCCGCCGAGGGCTTCGTGCGCTGGCGCATCCAGACGAAGAACCCGGTCAGGGTGAAGACGCCGTAGAACACGTACATGAGCCCGGAGGCGTAGTACCCGGCCGAGAACAGGAGCGGCACACCGACGAGGTCGACCGCGACCCAGATCAGCCAGAACTCCACCCAGCCCTTGGCCATGCCGTAGGTCGCGAGCAGCGAGCCGACGAAGATCCAGGCGTCGCTCCACACCGGCTCGTACGAGCCGAGGGCGCGGAACACCGGGGTCAGGACGGCGGTGCCGCCCACCATGACGAGGACCATCAGTCCACGAGCCTTCCAGGAGGCCCAGCGCGGCTCGATCACGGTCGTCGCGTCGTCGGGACGGTGCGTCCAGCGGTACCAGCCGTAGACGCTCACGATGATGAACATCACCTGGCGTCCGGCCTGACCGAGCAGGTTCACCGGGTTGGGGGTGTCGAAGAGCGCTCCCATGAAGACCGTGAAGAGCAGGGCGTTGCCGACGATGCCGACCGGCCAGGCCCACACCTTGCGGCGCATCCCACCGAGGGCGCTGAGCAGGCCGAACACGTTGCCGATCACCTCGCGCCAGAGCACGGTCTGGTCGCCGATGACGAGCTGCGCGTCGAACAGCCACCGCACGATGCCCATGGGCCCTCCTCGTTTCCGGACGGTGCAACGGTACGGGGGCGGTCGGCATTCCTTGCGCGACCGAGACCGATCGGGGTACAAACCGTGTCGGCACTCTCGGGGACGAAAATGACCCCTGTACTGGGTCCATTCAGACGCATGTTCCCACTTGTCCGCACTTTGGGGGACCGGTAGCGTCGACACCAGAGCGAGTCCAGCCCGCCCGAGACGTGTCACGTCGCGGAGCCCGGCGACAGCTCTCCGGCACAGGTCAGCCGCGACCCGCACGAACCACGGGTCGATGACATCGTCCCGTCGGCACTGCCGATGGTCGCAGCGCGCCCGAACGCGCAGAACGGACCCCTCATGCACAAGATCGTGACCGGTGCCATCGCCGGCGCCGCCGGTGTCGCCCTCCTCCTCGGCGGCGCGGGCACCTTCGCTCTGTGGAACGCCAGCGCCAGCACCGCGGCCTCCTCGGTGAGCTCGGGATCGCTGACCCTCAGCGCGAACAACGACGGCGTCTGGACGGACATCACGAACGGCCGCTCGGCGACGATCAACCCGGCGAGCGCCCTCATGGTGCCGGGCAACTCGTACCAGTTCACGCAGACCCTGACGATCGGTGCGACCGGCCAGGACCTCAAGGCGAACCTCACCTACGCCAGCCAGAGCATCACCGGTGACAGCGCCCTGCTCGCCGCGACGACGAAGACCCTCGCGGTTACCTCGTCGAGCGCCTCGGTCGTGCAGTCGACCGCGAACGCGAACACCTTCGTGGTCTCCCCCTCCGCCGCGACCTCGACCGTCAAGGTCGTCTTCACGATCACCCTGCCGTCGTCGGCCACCACGGGCCAGGGCGGCACGCTCAACGTCGGCGCGCTCGCGTTCACGCTGACCCAGACCGCGATCGGTTCCTGACCCGCGGAAGCAACCCGGGCCGTGGAGCCCGTGGTCTCGATGGGTCCCTGATCCGCCGATCGCGACCACGCGCCTCCTGGCCCACCCGCACCGCCGGACGGCGGTGCACACCACGACGACCAGGGGACGGACATGACCAGCACACCGAGGACGAGCGGACGCCACGCGGCGCCGCGTCGTCACCGGTGGATCTGGCCCACTGCCCTCGCCCTGGTCGTCGCGGTCGTGACGGCGCTGCTCGGCACGGGCGGCACCTACGCGCTCTGGAACGGCACCGCCAGCACCTCGGCCTCGACGGTGCGGTCCGCGACCGCCACCATCACCACCGGCCCGCTCTCCGCGATGAACACGTCCGTCCTCGGTCCTGGTGGCGGCGTCACCGGCACGTTCACGGTGCGCAACACCGGCTCGATCCCGCTCACCATGCGGGTCGCCACCACCTCGACGAACGTCGCCTACGCCACGAACGCGACCCCGGCTGCGGTGCTCGGTGAGCTGAGCCTGCGCCTCGCGGTGGTCGGCAGCACCGCCGACTGCCGCACCGGCCTGTCCGGCGCGAGCGGACGGCTCGCTGCCTTCGACACCGGCATCGGCTCGTTCACCCTCGCGGCCGGCGCGAGCGCCGTCGGGTGCGTCGAGATGGACCTCGACGCCGACGCACCGCAGACCGTCGCCGGGGCCGTCACCGACTTCACCCTGACCGTGACCGGCACGCAGGTCAGCGCATGAGCCGCCGACTCCGCACCGTGCTCGCCGGGCTGTTGGCGCTGGCGTTCGTCGTCGGCGGGTCGTCCGCCGCGTGGGCGCTCTGGAGCGCGACCGGGACGACCGCGTCGAGCGTGACCATCGGGAAGACCGGGGCGTCCCTGACCGGCACGAGCGACATGACGACCACGTTCTCCTCGAGCGTGACGAGCACGACGAAGCCGCTCACCCTGACCAACGCGGGGTCGCTCGCCGGCACCGCCACGACCACCGTCTCCGTCGTGTCCGGCAGCTCGACCGCCCTCGCACAGGCCGTGAGCGTCGTCGCGTGGCCCGTGACCGGGACCGCGGCCTGCACGGCGTCGACCTCGGTCGGCACCGGCTCCGTCTCCGGCACCTGGGCGTCGCTGCCGAGCCTCACCACGAAGCTCGCCGCCGGCGCCAGTGCCGTCTGGTGCACGCGGAGCACGCCGTCCTCGTCCGCACCGGCGTCGAGCACCGCGAACGTGAACGTGAACCTCACGGTGACGGCCGGCACGTGGAGCTCGGGCGTCGTGTCCGGCGGTTTCTACCTGAACACCTCGGCGGCCACGCCCGCCCTCACGTGCACGGACCACAGCGGCAACTACGTCGAGGTCGCCTGGGCCACCTCGTCCCGGCCGAAGGACACCTGGTACGGCGCCTACGCCGGGCGCGACGCGTCCACGATGGTCGCCCCGAAGCAGCAGGACTACTACGGCCGCTTCACCATCGCGCCGAGCCAGATCCCCGCGAGCGTCGCCACGAGCGGCCCGGTGCTGATCACCGTGAAGATCCTCGACAGCGCGGGCAACCCCACGAGCACCGTGGTCGGGACCGGGCAGATCACCCTCTTCACCCAGAACGACGGGGCAGCCGTCCGGTGCGGCGCATGAGCGCGCCCACCGACGGCGCTGCCCGGCGCGCCCGGCGCCCGCCGCGCACCGGCTGGCGTGCGGTCGTCCACGCCCTCGCGCTCGGACTGAGCACGGGGCTGCTCGTCATCGTCGCCGGGCTCGCCGTCGTGCTCATCGTCGTGCCGAAGGCGGCCGGGTCCACGCCACTCACCGTCCTCACGCAGTCGATGGACCCGACGCTGCCGCCCGGCACGCTCCTCGTCGTCCGGCCGACGCCCGTCGAGAACATCCGCATCGGCGACGTCGTGACCTACCAGATCACCTCCGGGCAGCCGGCGGTCATCAGCCACCGGGTGGTCTCGGTCGCGTCGTCGTCGGACGGGTCCCGGACGTTCACACTCAAGGGCGACAACAACGCGCTCGCCGATCCCGCACCGGTGACGGCTGCCCAGGTGCGCGGCGTCGTCTGGTACAGCCTGCCGGACATCGGCCTGGTGAACCAGCTCGTCAACGGGTCGCGCTCGTGGCTCGTGCCCGCGATCGCCGGGGTCCTGCTGGCGTACGGCGCGGTGATGGTCACGATCGGCACCGTGTCGGCCGTGCGTCGCCGACGCGCCGCGGGCGACGCCGACGGACGGGGGCCACGCGGTCGCGGCGCCCACCGGGCTACGCTCGGGTGACGTGACGGACGGCGTGGAACGGGCGAGGGCGCTGCTCGACGACGCGGCGCGACGGCTCCGCGACGCCGACGTCCCGGACGAGGCCCTCGGCGAGTACGTCGAGCCGAAGGCCGTGCTCGGCATCCGGCGCGAGCCCGCCATCCGATCGCTCGGCCGGGTGTGGCGGGTCGGCGCGCTGCTGCTCGGGTCCTCCCCCGAGACCGACGGCCGGGTCTGGGCGACCGGACGGATCACGCGCGTCACCGAACCCGGGCGGTCGCAGTTCGTGTCCGTCTCCGCCGAGGTCCGTCGGGCCTACCGGGCAGCGGCGCAGAAGGGCCACTTCGAGCCCGGGGACACCGTGAACCACGGCGCGACGCCGATCCCGGTCGACGGGTCGCTCGTCGGCTCGGACGGCGTGCTCTTCGTCGACGACGGCGGCCCGTTCGTCCGGTGGTCCCCCACCGCGGGTGCTGCCGTCCCGCTCGAGGCGTACCTGGCGGACCGCGTCGGGCTGCTGGTCGATCCCCCACGCGGCGCGACCGACTGACCACGGCGCGACCACGGGGCATCACCACGCGTCCGCCCGCGCCGTCGCGGTGGACGCGACCCGTCGCGGTGGACGCGACCCGTCGCGGTGGACAGGACCCGCCGTCGGACGGGAGGCGCGGTGCCGGCCCGCACCGCGCCTCCCGTCCGACCGTGGCCGGGTCAGGAGCGTGGCCACGTCACAGACTGAAGCCGCCGTCCGACGTGAGGACCTGCCCGACGACCCAACTGCCCGCGGACGACGCGAGCCACCCGATGAGCTCCGCCGGGTCCTGCGGCGTCCCGACGCGACCGAACGGCGTGCTCGCCAGGTACTCGTCGAGGCCGTCGAGCGACCGGTCCGTGGTCTCCGGGTCCATGTAGCCCGTGTTCACCGGCCCGGGGTTGACGGTGTTGAGCACGATGCCGAGCTCGAGCAGCTCCTTGGCGACCGTGGCGGTCACCCCGGCGAGCGCGGCCTTGCTCGCGGCGTACGCGACCTCGCCGATCATCGCCCCGTGGATCTGCCCGGAGGTCATCCAGAACACGTGCCCCTCTGCCTCGGCGTACGGGCCGGTGCCCACGATCCGGTCCCCCGGCCGTCGTGGCTCGTCCGTCCGCGGTGCGCGGCGCCGGGCGAACTCAGCGGTCAGCAGCATCGTCGCGCGGGTGTTGACCTCCCAGAAGGCGGTGAGCCGCTCCGGCGTCATGTCGAGGATGCTGCCGTCGTCCCCGCTCTTGGCGTGGTTGCACACGAGGACGTCGAGGCGGCCGGTGAGTGCCGTCGCGGTGTCGATCAGCCCCGGGATCACGGAGGGGTCGGACAGGTCGCCGGGGACGTCCGCGAACCGGGCGCCCTCGATGAGGTGTGCGCGCAGTCCGTCGCGGACGGCGTCGAGGTCGTCGCCGCCCCACGGCAGGTCGAGGTCGTGCGGGCGGTGGTGGTGCACGACGATGCTCGCGCCGAGGTCGGCGAGCTTCGACGCGACGGCGAACCCGATGCCACGGCGTCGTGAGACACCGGTGACGAGAGCGGTCTTGCCGGCGAGGGGCAGGGTGGATGCGGGCATGCTGAACCTTTCGACGGCCCCGACGGGGCACTGGAGGGAGTCGGAAGCGGGTTCAGCGGCACTGCATGTCCGCCACCCTACACAGGAGGGCGCGCCCGCGGAACCGCCGTGGAGTCGGGGGACGTGACGGGCCCGCACCCGCGTGCTCGCGTACCGTCCGCCGCATGACGGACGCGCGCACCGCCCCGGCCGACCGACGCTCCGAGCGGCGCCGGCGCCTCATCCTGCCGGGACAGTACGGCCCGGACTTCGACGACGGCGGCCCGCTCCTCGTGGTCGAGGCCCGCGAGTTCTTCACCGCGCGTCCCCTGCACCGTGCGAAGGCGCACCTGTGGCTGAGTGCGCTCCGGCACCTGGTCCGCGACCTCCGCGACCGGGGCGAGGGCGACCGCGTCGAGCACGTGCAGGTCGACACGCTCCGGCAGGCGCTGGTCGGCCGGGACGACCTCGAGGTCGTCGACCCGCCGTCGCGGACGCTCCGCGCACAGGTGCGGCACTGGGGCAGGGGCACCGAGGTGCTGCCGAGCCGCGGCTTCGTGACCGACGAGGACGAGTTCGCCGAGTGGGCCGCGCAGGGCACCGGTCGCTTCCGGATGGAGACGTTCTACGAGCGGGTCCGCCGTCGCGAGGGCTGGCTGATGCGCTCGGACGCGCCCGTCGGCGGGAAGTTCAGCCTCGACGAGCAGAACCGGGAGTCGCCGCCGAAGGGTGCGACCACACTCGGACTCCCGGAGCCGTGGTGGCCCGAGGAGGACGAGGTCGACGAGGAGGTCCGACGTGACCTGGACCGCTGGGAGCGGGACGGCATCGCCCGCTTCGTCGGTGCGGACGACCGTCGGCGGTTCGCGGTCACGCCCGACGAGGCCCAGAGCGCCCTCGACGACTTCGTACGCACCCGGCTGAACGACTTCGGCCCGTTCGAGGACGCCACGCTCACGAACGACTGGACGATGGCGCACTCGTTGCTCAGCGTCCCGATGAACCTCGGTGTCCTCGACCCGCGCGACGCGATCGAGGCGGCACTCGTGGCCCACCGCGACGACGACGCCCCGCTCGCGAGCGTCGAGGGGTTCGTCCGGCAGATCGCCGGGTGGCGCGACTACGTCTGGCACCTCTACTGGTGGTTCGGCGACGACTACGGCGCGTCGGAGAACGCCCTCGGAGCGCACGAGCGGCTCCCCCGGTGGTGGCGGGAGCTCGACGCGTCCCGGGTCGAGGCCGCCTGCCTCCGCACCGCGATCGAGGGCCTGCACGACCACGGCTGGCTGCACCACATCCAACGGCTCATGGTGCTGGGCAACTGGGCGCTGCAGCGCGGGTACGACCCGGTGCACCTCACCGAGTGGTTCACGGACGTGTTCGTCGACGGGACCGACTGGGTGATGCCCGCGAACATCATCGGCATGTCCCAGCACGCCGACGGCGGGATGGTCGCGACGAAGCCGTACGCGTCCGGTGGTCGGTACATCGACCGGATGTCGGACCACTGCGGCGGGTGCCGCTACGACCCGACGAAGCGGCTCGGCGAGGACGCCTGCCCCTTCACCGCGGGCTACTGGGCCTTCCTCGCGCGGACGGAGCCCGCCCTGCGGGACAACAACCGGATGGCCCGTCCGCTCCAGCAGATGCGGAAGCTGGCGGACCTCGACGAGGTGGTGGCCCAGGCGGCGCGGCGCGGCTCCCCCTGACGCGCCCGGCCCGGTGGTGGGTCACGATCCCCCCACCGGGTCGCTGGTCGCTCAGACGAGGACGACGACCTTGCCGGCGATCCGTCCGGCGGCGCCCTCGGTGTGCAGCGCCTGCAGCTCGGTCAGCGGGATGCGCCGCGTCACCTCGACCGTGAGCTCCCCGGCGTCGACGAGCCGGACGAGCTCGGCCAGCCGTTCGCGGTTCCGGAGCACGAACACCGTCGCAGCACGGACCCCGCGGGACTCGTCCCCCGGGGTCGCCATGAACGCCGTCGTGCTCACGACCGCACCCCCGTCGCGGACCGCGGCCACGAACGAGGCGAACTGCTCGGGCTCGATCGGGGCGAGGTTGAGCAGGACGTCGACCTGCCCGTCGACCGCCTGCAGCACGTCGGTCGTGGTGTGGTCGACGACCTGGTCGGCACCGGCGGCACGGACGGCGTCGGCGCTGCGCGGGCTGGCCGTGGCGACGACCTCGACACCGGCGCGCTTCGCGAGCTGGATCGCGTACTTCCCGACCACACCGCCCGCGCCGACGACGAGCACGCGCTGCCCGGCCTCGAGCCGACCGTCGTCGAAGAGCGCCTGCCACGCCGTGAGCGCCACCGACGGCAGCGCAGCTGCGTCCGCCAGCGGGATGCTCGTCGGGGCGGCGACGAGCGCGTCCGCCGGAGCGACGACGTACTCGGCCGCTCCCCCGTCGCGTTCCATCGGCAGGAAGCCGATCACCGCGTCGCCGACCGCCAGGTCCGTGACGTCGTCCCCGAGGGACGCGACCGTTCCGGAGACGTCGTACCCGGGGACGTGGGGCAGGGCGACCGGGATGGGCAGGAAGCCGGCGCGCATGCCGTTGTCCGCCGCGTTGTACGCCGATGCCGTGACCCGGACGAGGACCTCGCCCGGGCCGGGGGTGGGCTCGTCGACGTCGCCGTAGGTGAGGACCTCGGGACCGCCGACCTCGTGGAACTGCACTGCCTTCATGATGACTCCTCCGTCATTTGCTTCGAATTCGAAGCGATTGATGGAACCGTAACACTGCTTCGAACTCGAAGCAACAGGTAGGATCGGATCATGTCCGAAACCCCCTCGTCCCTGACGCCGACGCAGCTGCGCGCCTACCTGTCGTTCACCGAGGTCAGTGCGCTGCTGCGCCCCTCGGTCGAGCAGCAGCTCAAGGACGTGGGCGGGCTGTCGTACGTGCAGTTCCAGCTGCTGGCACGACTCGGAGACTCCCCCGACGGGCACCTGCGGATGACGGACCTCGCCGACGGGGTGGTCTACAGCCGCAGCGGGCTGACCTACCAGGCGCAGTTGCTCGAGCAGCGCGGACTCGTCACGCGCGGCCCCTCTCCGGACGACGAGCGCAGCACCGTGGTGTCGCTGACCGACGACGGGCGAGCCGTCCTCGCGGCGGTGTTCCCCGGGCACATCGGCACGGTGCACGGGCTGCTGTTCGCGCCGATCACGGACGAGGACGCCGCGGAGCTCGACCGGATCCTCGGCCGGATCAGCGAGCACCTCCGGAAGAACCCGCCCCGATCGGCGTCCCGCCGCGCCGCGAGGTGAGCAGACGCGCGACGGCGTGACCCGAGCCCGCGTGCGGCGCGTGGCGGGGCCGACCCGCGCCTCCTGGCCCGCTCGTCGCGCCTGTCGTTCCGTCACCGGACCCCGATAGGGTCGGGAACGTGAGCAACGAGGCATTCGACGACCGCTACGAGCTGCGCGCCTTCGCGCCCGGGACGGACGAGCAGGGGGCACCGAACGCCGAGACCGAGGCCTGGATGCAGGCCGTCGGACTCGGGTTCCACGAACCGCACCCCGGCGACGAGGCGGCCGCGCGCATGGTCGCACAGTTCATCGAGGACGACCAGACCTGGCTCGGCGCGTACGTCCGCCGACCCGCACCGGGCTCCGTCGACGAGACCTGGCCGGCCGGTACCTTCGCCTGGTTCGGCAAGGAGCTGAGCTGGGGCGACGGTTCGTCGATCGACACCCAGGCGATCTCCGCCGTGACCGTCCGACCGACCGAGCGCCGCCGCGGGATCCTCCGCGCGATGATGACGCACGCCCTCGCATGCGGTGTCGCCGAGGGCTACGCCGTGGCCTCGCTGACCGCGTCCGAGGGCACCATCTACCGCCGCTTCGGCTTCGGCAGCGCGATCCGCGAGCGGGCCGTCCGGGTCCGCCGCGAGCGTGCGCTCCCGCTCCTCGCACCGACCACCGGTGTCGTCAGCGTCGTCACGCCCGAGTGGCTCGCCGGCGGCCCCGGCCGTGCCGTCTTCGACCGGTTCAACGCGCGGACGCCGGGCTCCATGGTGCGCAACGCCGGCACCTGGCCCGTCGTGTTCGGGCTGCGCAACGGCGACGGCGAGAAGGCGAAGGACGTCCGCGCAGCCGTGCACCGCCCGGACGACTCCGACGAGCTCGACGGCTACGTGACCTGGCGCGTCAAGGAGAGCCGCGACGGCGACACCACGCTCGAGGTCGTCGACCTGGTCTACGCCACCGACGACGCCTACCTGTCGCTCTGGGAGTTCCTGCTCTCGATCGACCTCAACGACGTCGTCACGTACAACCGGTCGCGGCTCGACGACCCGATCGTCGCCGCGCTCGGCGACAACCGCGCGTACGACGTCGACCACGAGGAGGACCACGTCTGGCTGCGCGTCCTCGACGTCGAGCGGGTGCTCGCGTCGCGTCCGTACGCGGTCGACGGTTCGCTGACGCTCGCCGTGACGGATGCGCTCGGGTTCGCCTCCGGCACGTACCGGCTGGACGTCCAGGAGGCGCGGGGCACCGTGACGAAGACCGCCGACGACGCCGACGCGGCCGGGTCCGACCTCCAGCTCGACGTCGCGGACCTCGGTGCGTTGCTCATCGGGTCGGTGTCGCCGACGACGCTCGCGGCGGCCGGGCTCCTCCGCGCGGCGGACCCGGCGGCGCCGGCACTCCTGCGGGCGATGCTGACCCCGCCGCGGACGCCGCACGGCATCACGTACTTCTGATGCCCCTTCGCGAGTCGGTCGCACGGGCTCGCCAGGCCGTCGCGGTGCTGGCGAGCCCGTCGCTCCGGTCCGCGATCGTCGGCGGCGCAGCCCTCGACGACCGGACAAGGGCTGCGGTCGCGGCCTTCGACTGGGTCGGCGACGACGGACCCGACACGCCGCTCCTCGGGCGGACGGCGCAGGACCTCCAGCGGCTGCAGGGGCCGGCGGCGCTGCTCGAGTTCGACCGGATCGCCCGGATGCCGGTGCCGGACGACCAGCGCCACCCGCTGTCCGTGCGCATCGTCGAGCTCGTGTTCGAGCGGCTCGGCACGGGCAGACCGGTCCCCGAGTCGGTGCTCAACGCCGCGATCGCCATGTTCGCCGAGGACGTCGCGATCGTGCGGCGGGACGCGGTGGACCTCGGCGTGCTCGTGCGGACGGACGACGGGGCGTCGTACCGCTACGTCGGCTGACGCGGGCGCGGGGCGGCGCCCCCGCAATGCGGCGCGGCGCTGCGCTGCCGCGCGCGCCGCGTCGGGCGCGGTTCGGCGCGGTGGCGCACAACCGAAGTGCGCGCGAACCACGGGAACGCACGGCTCCGATCGACTCCCGTTGTGCGGACCCGGCCGCGCGCGGGCGCCCGCGCGCCGTGGTCGGCGTAGTCTCCGCGCCATGGACGACACGGTGGTCGACTGGCTCTTCGACTCGGACCCGGCCCTGCGGTGGCAGGTGGAACGGGACATCGTCGGCGCGCCGGCACCGACCTGGCAGGCCACGCGTGCCCGGGTCGCGACCGAGGGCCTCGGCGCCGCACTCCTCGCCCACCAGGACCCCGACGGACAGTGGGCAGGCGGCGCGTACTTCCCCGCTGAACCCGAGCCCGAGGGACCCGGGCAGCCGTACACCGCGACGACCTGGTCGCTCAACGCCCTGCGCGAGTGGGGGTTGGACGCCGCGGTCCTCGGCGACACCGCCGCACGACTCGACGCGAACAGCCGATGGGAGTACGACGACCTGCCGTACTGGGGCGGCGAGGTCGACTGCTGCATCAACGCCTTCACCCTCGCGAACGGCGCATGGCTCGGCGCCGACGTCGACGGCATCGCCGACTGGATGCTCGAACACCAGCAGCCCGACGGCGGGTGGAACTGCGAGTGGGTCGAGGGCTCGACGGTCTCGTCGTTCCACTCGACCCTCAACGTGCTCGAGGGGCTCCTGCAGCACGAGGTCCTGACCGACGGACGGCATCCACGCGCGGCCGAGCTCCGGGACGCCCGCCACCGAGGCGCCGACTATCTCCTCGACCGACGACTACTCCACCGGAAGTCCGACGGAGCGCTCGTCGGCCCCTGGGCCACGGAGTTCGCGTACCCGTTCCGCTGGAGGTACAGCGTGCTCCGCGCGACCGACCACCTCCGGGCCGCGGCGCTCCGGGACGAGGCGGAACCGGATCCCCGAGCCGCCGAGGCGATCGAGGTGGTCCGCGCTGCCCGTGGTGCTGACGGACGGTGGCTCCAGGGCGTCCGCCCGCCGGGCCGGCAGTGGTTCGAGGTGGACGTGCCCGCCGGCGAGCCGTCCCGCTGGCTCACGCTCGTGGGCACGCGAGTGCTGCGGTGGTGGGACGGCGTCTGAGGCCTCGACGGCCGCGTCCTGTTGCACGATCGAGACCGACGGGCCGCCCGGACCGTGCGAGCCTGGTCGTCACTGATGACGTCGGGGACGGAGCGGGTCGTGGAGCGGGTGGTGGGGTGGAGCACGGTCGCCGTCATCGTGGCCGTGACGGTGCTGTGGTTGGTCCTGGTCCAGGTGACCAGCTGCTCCGATGCCGCTCCCGGCCAGGGCACGAGCTCCTGCGAGACCGAACCCGTGCTCGGGGTCGCCGGATCGTGGATCGCCGGGGCCGCTGGGGCCGCCGTCGTCGCCCTCGCGGTCTGGCAGGTCGTCCGGGCTGCACGGTCCGCGGAGCCGGTCGACGGCTGAGTCCGCTCGACCCACTGTGCCACCGGTGCTGCGCGGAACCTCGCACGCTGCGGTCCGGCCGCGCCGCGCCGCCTAGGCCCGGCGGCGCACCCGCGGATCGACGAACGCGTACACGACGTCGACGATCACGTTCGCCGTGACGATGAGCAGCGCCGAGAACAGCGTGAACCCCACGACGACCTGCAGGTCGAGCGTGTGCACCGCGTCGATGAGCAGCGCGCCGAGCCCCTGCATCGAGAACACCTTCTCGGTGATGACGGCACCGCCGAGCAGCGACCCGAGGTCCAGTCCGAACAGCGTCACCACGGGGAGGATCGCCGTCCGCAGCCCGTGCCGCACGACGACCTGGCGTTCACGGAGGCCCTTCGCGCGGGCGGTCCGGACGAAGTCCTGCGACATCGACTCGAGCATCTCGCCCCGGGTCAGCCGGGCGTAGATCGCCGCACTGATGAACGCGAGCACGCACCACGGCAGCACGAGGTGCGTGAACCACCCGACGGGATCGTCCCCGAACGCGACGTAGCCGCTGGTGGGCAGGACGCCGAGCACGAACCCGAACAGCAGGATCGCCAGCAGCCCGACGAGGTACGACGGCGCGGACACCCCGGCGACGGCGATCGTCATGACCGTGCGGTCGACGTACGTGCCTCGGCGCAGGGCCGACAGCGCGCCACCGGCCACACCGGCGACGAGCCAGAGCACGGCTGCGCCGACGGCGATCGACGCCGTGACGGGCAGGCGCGTGAGGATGAGGTTCGTGACGCTGTCGTGGAGCTGGAACGAGTACCCGAAGCAGGGCGCCGCGCAGTGGATGACGGAGGCGCCGGACCCGAACGTCCGCCCGGTGAAGATGCCCGCGAGGTAGGCCCCGAACTGGGCGATCCACGGCTTGTCCGTCCCGAGGAACGCCTGCACCTCGCGCAGCCGGTCGGGCGTGCAGGGCTTGTCGCAGATCGCGCGCGCCGGGTTCGTCGGCAGCAGCATGAACAGGGCGTAGGTGATCGCGGCCACGACGAGCAGGACGACTGCTGCGCCGAGCACGCGGATCGCGATGAAGCGGAAGGTGGTCACCGGTTGCTCCTCCGCGGGTCGAGGGCGTCGCGCAGGGCGTCGCCGAGCACGTTGAACGCCAGGGTGATGAGGAACAGCGCCAAGCCCGGGAACACGAGGTACATCGGGTCGGTCTGCACCCAGCCGATCGCGTCGCCGATGCTGCGACCCCACGACGGCGTCGGCGGGGTGACGCCGACGGCGAGGAACGACAGCGCGGCCTCGGCGCCGATCATCGACGGGATCGAGATCGTCGCGTAGACGGTGATCGTCGCGGCGAGGTTCGGCAGCAGCTGCGTCCGGATGACGTGCCACCGCCCGGCGCCCATCGCGGTGGAGGCGACGACGTAGTTCCGGGTGACGAGCGACAGCGTCTGCCCGCGCACGACACGGGCGACCGAGGGCCACCCGAAGAACCCGATGACGAGGACGACGAGCACGGGCTTCGGGAACGACGTCGGGACGATCGCGGTCAGGGCGATCATGAAGACGAGCGACGGGAAGCCGAAGATGACGTCGACGACGCGGGAGAGGACGCGGTCGTACCAGCCGCCGAAGAACCCGGTCGTCACGCCGACGAGCACGCCGATGACGATCGAGACGATCGTCGCGGCGATCCCGATGCCGAGCGAGGTGCGGGCACCGTAGGTGACGATCGCGAACAGGTCGCGCCCGGTCAGGGGCTCGACCCCGAACCAGTGCTCGCCGCTGATCCCGCCGCCGACCCCGCGCGGGGCGCCGAACGAGTTGAGCGCGTCGATGTGGTACCCGTACGGGTCCTGGCCGGTGACGGCGGCGATGAGCGGCGCCGCGAGCGCGACGACGACGAACACCACGATGACGACCGCGGACGCGACCGCCCAGCGGTCCTGACGCACGCGGCGGACGACGGCGCGGAAGCCGGTGCTCCGGTTCGCGGATGCCGCGACCGGACGGTCGACGACGTTGGCGGTCACGAGGCCACCCCTTCCCACGCGCGCCAGGCCTCGCGGCGGGCGGCCTGTCGCGCCGGGTCCGCGACGGGCGCCGCCGCGAGGAGCATGCGCGTGTAGTCCTGCTGCGGATCGTCGAGCACGGCGTCGGTCGTGCCGCGCTCGACCACGCGGCCGTCGTGCAGCACGACCACCTCGTCGGCGAGCTGCCGCACCACGGCGAGGTCGTGGCTGATGAGGAGCATGCCGAAGCCGAAGTCCTGCTGCAGTGCCGCGAGGAGGTCGAGCACGGCGGCCTGCACGGTGACGTCCAGCGCCGAGGTCGGTTCGTCGGCGATCACGAGCGCGGGCCGGAGCGCGAGGGCCCGGGCGACCGCCACGCGCTGCCGCTGCCCCCCGGAGAGCTGGTGCGGGAAGCGCTCGGCCCACGACGGGTCGAGCTGGACCGCCACGAGCAGCTCGCGGACCCGTTCGGCACGGTCCGCCGCCGAGGCCGTGCCGTGCACGAGGAGGGGCTCGGCGATGCTCCACCCGATGGTCTGTCGCGGGTTGAGCGAGGACGCGGGGTCCTGGAAGACGATGCCCACCCGGCTGCGGAGCTCGCGCAGGCGTGCACCACGAGCGGTGCGGAGGTCGCTGCCGTCCACCTCGACGGACCCCGCGACGACCGGCACGAGACCGGCGAGCGCACGTCCGATGGTGGACTTGCCGGACCCCGACTCCCCCACGAGTCCGAGCGTCTCGCCCGCGCGGAGCGTCAGGTCGATGCCGGAGACGGTCGGGTCACCGCGGCGCGCGTAGCGCACGGCGACGTCGCGCAGCTGCGCGACGAGGGGCCGGGAGGCGCGGCTCGTCTCCGTCTCGTCGGCCGGCGCGGTGGACGCGACCGTCTCACCGTCCGCAGCGTGCGGTGCGGAGGTGGGTCGCGCCTCCAGGGCCGGTACCGCCGCGAGGAGTGCCCGCGTGTACTCGGCGTCCGGGTGCGCGAACACATCGGCGACGGTCCCGTGCTCGACCGGGTCGCCGCGTCGCATCACGAGCACCTCGTCGGCGACGTCCGCCACCACGCCCATGTCGTGCGTGATGAGCAGCACGGCGAGGTCGCGCTCGCGACCCAGCGTGCGGAGCAGGTCGAGGATGCCCGCCTGCACCGTGACGTCGAGCGCGGTGGTCGGCTCGTCCGCGATGAGGGCGACCGGGTCACCGGCGAGGGCCATCGCGATCATCGCCCGCTGGAGCTGGCCGCCGGAGAGCTCGTGCGGGTAGGCTTTCCGGATCCGCTGCGGGTCTGGGAGCCCGGCCGCGCGGAGGAGCTCGTCGGCCCGCGCGGACACACCGCGTCGGTCGAGGTCCGTCGGGTGGGCCGTGATCGCCTCGGCGATCTGGGTGCCGATCGAGAGCACGGGGGTGAACGAGTTCATCGGCTCCTGGAACACGACGCCGATGCCGGCACCGCGGACCGCTCGGAGCTCGTCGTCCGACGCCCCGACGAGCTCGGTGCCGCGGAAGCGGATGCTGCCGGTGACGCGGGCCTCCGGCGGGAGCAGACCGAGCACGCTCATCGCGCTGACGGACTTGCCCGACCCGGACTCGCCGACGAGGGCGAGCACGCGGCCGGGTGTCAGGGTGAAGGAGACGTCACGGACGACGGGCTCCGCGTCGCCGAACGCGACACGGAGCCCCTCGACCTCGAGCAGCGGTGCACTCACTTGGCGAGCGAGACCTTGAGGTAGTTCGGGTACGCCGGGAAGTCCGCGATCTGGAAGTTCTGCACGTTCGAACCGGCGAGGAAGGACTGCTTCGCGTAGGTGAGCGGGACGATCGGGGCGTCGGCCATGATCTTCTTGTCCGCCTCGGCCCAGAGCTTCTGCGCATCCTGCTGGTCGATGGTGCCCGTCGCCTGCTTGATCAGGGCGTCGACCTCGGGGTTGCTGTACTTCGAGACGTTGTAGCCGCCCCCACCGATCTGCGACGAGTCGTACAGCGGCTGGATGTTGGCGTTCGCGCTCGGGAAGTCCGGCTGCCAGCTGAACATCGCGAGGTCGAAGTCGTCACCGTCCGTCGTCGCCGTATAGAACGAGTCGATGTCGAGCGGCTTGAGCGTGACGGTGATGCCCGCGCGCTTGAGGCCGGCCTGGATCGCCTGCGCCTCGGCCAGGTTCGCCGAGTCGTTCTGCGTCACCAGGGTCAGCTTGAGGTCCGACACACCCGCTTCCTGCAGGAGCTTCTTCGCCTTGGCCACGTCACCGGTGGCACCGGGCTCGTACAGGTCGTACTGCTGGCGCCCCGCGATGCCGGGCGTGATGAGCGTCGTCGCGTAGGAGCCGGCGAGGGCACCACCGGCGGCGATCCGGTACGACTTCTTGTCGACGGCGTACTGCAGCGCCTGCCGGACCTTGAGCTCCTTGAGCGAGCCCTTCTGCGTGTTGATCGCGAGGTAGTTGATCGGGCCGGCCTTCGAGGTGGCGAGGCGGTCCTGGGCGGCCGGGTTCGAGCGGACCTGGTTCAGCTCCGCAGCACCGAGGTACGTCGCGCCGAACGAGTCCTTCGCGTCACCGTTGTCGGCGATGAGCGTCTGGGTGACGGTCGACGGGTCCTGGCTCTCCTTGAACACGACCTTCGACGGGCCGGCGGTGCGGACGTCGTCGGTCTTCGCGCTCCACTCCTCGTTCCGCACGAGGGTGATCTGCGAGCCCTGCGTGTTGGACT
This sequence comes from Curtobacterium sp. C2H10, assembly GCF_025407985.1. Lineage (NCBI taxonomy): Bacteria > Bacillati > Actinomycetota > Actinomycetes > Micrococcales > Microbacteriaceae > Curtobacterium > Curtobacterium sp. C2H10. Next base: position 40,387 of record NZ_JABXGF010000019.1, read on the forward strand.
GCACCTCGTAGGGGCCGGAGGCGACGGGCTTGGCGTCGTACGCACCGGTGTCGGTGCCGTCGCCCTCGGGGACCGGGGCGAACGCGGGCATCGACACGATCCACGGCCAGTCGCCGTAGGCCGCGTTGAGCTTGAAGACGATCGTCGAGTCGTCCGGGGTCTCGATGCTGTCGAGGGTCTTGCCGTCGAACGGACCCTTGTAGCTGTCACCGCCGACGAGGAGCGACTTGTGGTAGCTCAGGCCACCGGTGAGCGTCGGCGCGAACGAGCGCTCGATGCCCCACTTGATGTCCTTCGTGGTGATCTCGGTGCCGTCCTGGAACTTCAGCCCCTTCTTGAGGTGGTAGGTCCAGGTCTTGCCGCCGTCGCTCGAGTCGCCGGTGTTCGTCGCGAGGTCGGGGACGACCTTGGCCGTCTTGCCGGGCTCGACGTCCCACGCGGTGAGGCGACGGAGCACGAGGCCGAGCGTCGTGATGTTGAGGTTCTGGCTGGTCGCCGGGTCGAGGTGCACCGCGGTGGCCGTCGTCAGGATGTTGAGCGTGCCGCCCTTGGACGTTCCGCCCGAGGCGTCGTCCGAGGCGCCCCCGCCCGAGCAGCCGGTGAGGACCAGGGCTGCAGCTGCGGCGACCGCAGCGGTGATGGTCAGGCGGTTCGGGCGTCTCATGACGGTGGTGCTCCTCGTGGGGAAGTGGTGGTGCGCAGCCGTGGGGTGGCCGTGACGTGTCGCCGCGCTCCGGAGCCGGTGCAGGCTCCGTGTGTCGGGGCGTCGGGCTGTCGGGGCGTCGTCCATCCTGACACCGCGATCGGACAGTGTCCGAATCCCGGGCACAGCCGACGTCGCACGGCGTAACGGTCCAATCGCCGTGCGACCCCGGTCTATTCCCGATGCGCCCGGACGACGGGCGTCGCGGCCCGTCGGGCGACGTCTGCGGTGCCGAGCGCCGCGCCGAGGAACACGACCGCGAGGACCGCCCACCCCGGGGTGCCGAGGTCGATGGCGGTGACGGTGACCACCGTCGGGGCGACCATCGCGCCGATCGCGAACCCGGTGCCGTACACGCCCTGGTACGCCCCGACCCGGTCGGCCGGCGCCAGCTCGAAGCTCAGCGCCCAACCCGCGGCGCTCGAGGTGATCTCGGCCAACGAGTGCGCGATCGCTGCGACGACGAGGATCCCGGCGGCGAGCGCGATCGGCACCCAGTCGTCACCGCGCACCCACCCGGCCGCCGCCCACAGCCCGCACGCGAGCGCCATCAGCCACCCCGCGTGCCGCATCACCCGCGCAGCGCCTCCGACCGTGTCCGTCCCCCGACTCATCCGGACCTGCAGGAGCACGACCGCGAGCGTGTTCACGAGGAGCAGGGGTGACACGAGGACGTCCGGTGCCACGGTGTGCTGCACGACCCACAGCGGCACGGCGACCTCGAACAACCCGAACTGGATGCCGAAGATCCCGGTGAGGGCGGTGATCGTCAGGAACCTCGCGTCACGGTAGGGACTGCGACCGTCCGGCGTCCGGACGACGATGGTGCCCGTGTCGGTCCGTTCGGCGGGCGCGGCGTCGATCCGCGCGGCGGGCAGGCCGAGCACGAGGACCGCCGACGCCAGGAAGAGGATGCCCGCGGCGACCATCGTCACCCGGTAGGCCGCACCCGTCCCGACGGCCAGCGGGATCGCCGCGACCGCCGTGCCGAGCCCGATGCCGACGTTCGTGACGGTCCGCATCGTCGCCCGGACCCGGACCCGCTCCTCCCCCGGGAACGCCCGACCGACCGCGGCCGAGCGGACCGAGCTGCCGCCCTGCTGTGCCAGCGTCACCACGGACGCCGTCAGGACGAGCGTCGGGAGGTCGTGGACGAGCACGTACCCGACCAGGGCGAGTCCCTGCACGACGTGCAGCCACGCGAGCATCCGGCGCGAGCTGAACCGGTCCGCGAGGTGCCCGAACACCAGGGAGCTGGCGACGCCGACGGCTCCGGCGACGGTCAGCCCGAGTCCGACGACGACCGGGGCGATGCCGACGATCGTGGTGAGGTACAGCGTGGTGAGGGTGAAGAACGCACCGCGACCGAGGGTGTCCACGAACGTGACGACGAGCAGCCGTCGGAGGGCACGGTCGTCCCGGACGAGCGTGCCGATCGGGACCCGGGGTGCAGTGGTGCTGCGCATGGTCCAGTTCTCGCACCCGGGCGGGAGCCGGGACAACGGATGTAGCGTGGGGCTTCATGATCCGGTACCGACTCGAGCCGAGCGACGTCTCGGCGATCCGTTTCGGGATCTCGCCCCTCTCCGAGCTCGGTCTCGGCCTCCGTGCGTTCCGGGCGCCCGACCGCTACCCGCTGCAACGACCGTGGCTCGACCGGATCGCCGCCGTCCGGCCCCTGCTCGACGACGAGGTGCTGCTCGGACTCGTGGACGAGCGCCGGTGGGTGGCCGACTTCGTCAACCCGCGGCCCGCATCACCGCTCACGTCCATCGACGAGGAGCTCCGCGCCCTCGGCCGGCTCCCCCGGGCGCGGATGCTCGCCGACCTGGAACGGGTGCACGGCACGGTCCCCCGGGTGTTCACGGGACGACACGACGCCGTCGTCGAGCGGCTCCAGCACGCCCTCTCGACCGCGTGGGAGCTCTGCTTCGCGCCGCACTGGGCACGGATGCGTGCCGTGCTGCAGGCGGACGTCAGCCACCGGGCGCGGATCGCGTCGCACGAGGGGATCGGCGCGGTCCTCGGTGGCCTGTCGGACGCGGTGCGGTACGACGGCACGGACCTCGACGTGCGGCTGACGAGCCCGGTCGCGCGCGATCGACCGGTCGACGGCGACGGGCTGACCCTGGTGCCGTCGATGTTCGTCGTCCGGGCCTCCGTCCCGATCGACGACGACCTGCTGCCGACGGTGATGTACCCGGCCCGCGGGCAGGGCGCGATGTGGTCGACGTCGGACCACCCGGACGCGGGTTCGGTGCAGGACCTCCTGGGGGCGACCCGCGCGGCGCTCCTCGGCGCGCTCGGCGAACCGGCGTCGTCGACCGACCTCGCGCTGCGGTTCGGGGTGTCGACCTCGGCGGTCAACCAGCACCTGCGCGTGATGGAGCGGGGCGGGTTGCTGAACCGGTCGCGGTACGGGCGGGCCGTGCTGTACTACCGGAGTGCCGTGGGAGATGCCCTGACCCGGACCTGACCGGCGGCACCGGGTCAGCGGTCGAACAACCCGCCGAGGAAGTCGTTGCCGAGGTTCGACGCCTGCTCGCCGAGCCCACCGAGGAGCTGCTCGCCCTCGCCCGCGAGTCCCTCGACACCACCGCCGAGGTCCCCGAGTCCGAGGTCGCCGATCCCGGCGGCGATGCCCTCGAAGTCGACGCCGAGGTTCGCGGCCTCGGCCAGCACCGGCCCCGCGGCCGCGCTGAGCACCGCGCCACCGGCGACCGCTGCGCCCAGACCGCCGAGCGCCATCGCACCGGCACCGACCGCTGCCCCGCCGGCGAACGCTCCACCGCGGCCGCGCCCCGCCGATCCGCCGCCGCCCAGGACACGTCGGACGAGTCCGGGCCGAGCGACCTCGCCGCGGGTCATCGCGCGGGCCATCCCACCGGCGGAGTCGTCGCGGAGGTGCTCGTGCGGCGGCAGCTCGGAGTTCAGGCGGTTGCGGATCTGCTGGCGCTGCGCGGGGGTGAGCCGGGCGAAGGCGTCGTGGTGGACCTGCTCGAGCTGCTCCGGCGGGGCGGTCCGCAGCAGGTAGTCGTACTTGGCGATCGCGACCTGGTCGGAGTCGGCCGACCCGTGCTGCCGCTGGCCGTGCTGCTGCTGGCCGGGCGCCTGGCCGTACGGATGCTGCTGGCCGTACGGCTGCTGCTGCCCGTGCTGCGCCTGCTGGTTCCGGTCGTGCCCGGTCAGCTTGTCCGCCGCGCTCCGGACGATGCCGCGCCAGTCCGTCCCGCCCTGCTGCTGCCCGGCGCCGGCCGCGGGTCCCGCCTGCCCGCGCTTCTGGAGCTGCTTGTCGATGACCTTGCCGGCCATGCCGATGATGCGGTTGAGGTTCGCCATGCCCCAACCTTTGTGATCGCACATGTGAGCGCTCAGGAACGCCCCGGTGGATCGGCCGGAGATGTCATCCGAAGCCGCTGGGAACGCCGACCCCGGTCAGGCCAGGATGCGCGCGAGGAACGCGTTCCGGAACCGTCCGGTCGGGTCGAGGTCACGGGCGAGCGCGGCGAAGTCGGACAGCCGCGGGTACACCTCGTGCAGCCGCTCGGCACTCGCCGCCGACACCTTCCCCCAGTGCGGGCGGGCGTCGAACGGCGCGAGGACCTCCTCGATCCGCTCCACCGCGGCTGCCACCGCGGCCGCGTCCCGCCGGAACGTGAAGTGGATGCCGACCGACTGCCGCTCCGAGGACGGTGCGAGCCACGCGGTGTCGGCGGCGATCGTCCGGACCTCGGCCGCGATGAGGATCGGCGCGAACAGCGATTCCAGGGGTCGGAGCGCCTGCAATGCGTCGACCGCGGAACCGGCCGGGAGCAGGTACTCCGCCTGGATCTCCGCCCCGGTCGACGGCGTGAACGAGGACCGGAAGTGCGGGAGTCGCTCGGACCAGGGCCCCGGCACGCCGCCCTGCTCGGTGACGCCCGCGGGGTCGTTCTCCCCCGGGTGCACCGGACCGTCGGCGGGACGGGCGCCGAGCGCGACGAGGTCGACGGCCGGTGCCGGTTCGCCCACGCGGTGCTTGACCCAGACCTGCCGGGCTCCGCGGTCGTCGAACGAGGTGAACAGCGACACCGAGTACGCGTCCGACACGACCTCGTCGAAGTGCGCGGCGACGGCGTCCCACGGCAGGTCGAGGTGCACGGTCGTGGCGACCTGGAAGGTGGGCTCGATCGCGAGCTCCACCACGGTGACGACACCGAGCGCGCCGAGGGCCACCCGGTGCGCGTCGAGGGAACCGTCCGGTGTCGACGCATCGACGAACGCCAGGTCTCCGGAAGCGCGGACGACCTCGAGACCGACCACGGCCTGCGCGAGCGACGGGTTGCGGACGCCTGAGCCGTGCGTGCCGGTGGCGACCGCGCCGGCGGTGGAGATGTGCGGCAGGGAGGCGAGGTTCGCGAGTGCCCAGCCCCGCGCCTCCAGGCCCGCGGCCACCCGGCTGTGGATCATGCCGGCGGCGACGCGCACGACCCGGCGGTCCTCGTCGATGTCGAGCACCGGCGGCAGGTCCGCCAGCGACACCTGGAGCGCGTCCGTGTCGGCGATCGTGTTGAACGAGTGCCGTGACCCGAGCGCCGTCAGGCGCGGCGTCGACGCGACGAGCTGCTGCAGCTCGTCGACCGACGTCGGGCGCGCCAGGCCCGACGCCCGGTAGGTGACGTTGCCCGCCCAGTTCGTCCGCGTCGTCGCACTCACGGTCACGAGCCTAGAACCCTCGGTCGAGACGGTGCCACGTCTGCTGGAGGCGCAGCTCGTCGCGGAACCCACGCTCGGTGGTGTGCTCGTCGATGACGAGGAACTCCGTGCCGACCATGGTCGCGAAGTCCTCGACCACTTGCAGGCCGACGGCCGTCGTCATGACGGTGTGGTGGGCGGCACCGGCGGTGAGCCACGCCTCCGCCGCGACGGGGAACGACGGGCGCGGCTCCCAGACGGCGCGACCGACGGGCAGCTTCGGCAACGCGGCGGTCGGCGGGACGACGTCCACGACGTTCGCCGTGAGACGGAAGCCGTCGCGGGTGTCGGAGAGCGCGACCACGACGGCCTCGCCGGCGTCGGCCGTGAAGACCAGGCGCACCGGGTCGTCCTTGCCGCCGATGCCGAGCGGGTGGATCTCGAGCGTCGGCTTCGTGGTGGTGAGGGTCGGCGAGACCTCGAGCATGTGCGCGCCGAGGATCTTCTCGGCACCCGGCGTGAGGTCGTACGTGTAGTCCTCCATGAGCGACGCGCCACCGGGGAGCCCGGCGCCGGCGACGTTCATCGCACGGACCAGGACGGCGGTCTTCCAGTCACCCTCGGCACCGAAGCCGTACCCGTCGGCCATCAGGCGCTGCACGGCGAGGCCGGGCAGCTGCTTGAGCGTGCCGAGGTCCTCGAAGTTGGTGGTGAAGGCGGCGGACCCGTTCTGCGCGAGCAGGGTGCGGAGGCCGATCTCGATCGCGGCGCCGTCGCGGAGGGACTGGTGGCGGTCACCACCGTCACGGAGCGACGGGTCGACGTCGTAGTCCTGCTGGTAGGTCGCGACGAGCGCATCGACCGCTACCGTGTCGGCTTCCGCCGAGGCGACCGCCTCGGCCAGCTCGTTGACGGCCCAGGTGTTCACCTGCACGCCGAGCTCGATCTCCGCCTCGGTCTTGTCACCCTCGGTGACCGCGACGTACCGCATGTTGTCGCCGAACCGGGTGAGCTTGAGCTCCCGCACGGCCGCGGCACCGGCGGCGGCGCGGGTCCAGTTCGCGACCCGCTGCTGGACGCGGGGGTCCGAGACGTGCCCGACGGCGGTGGCGTGCCGGACGCCGAGGCGCGCCAGGGCGTACCCGAACTCCCGGTCACCGTGCGCCGCCTGGTTGAGGTTCATGAAGTCGAAGTCGATGTCCGCCCACGGCAGCGTGACGTTCGCCTGGGTGTGCAGGTGCAGCAGCGGCTTCGTGAGCGCCTGCAGGCCGCCGATCCACATCTTCGCGGGGCTGAACGTGTGCATCCACGTCGTCACACCGATGACCTTGTCGTCCGCGCTGGCCTCGATGAGAGCGCGCCGGATGCCGTCGGCGTCCTTCAGCACGGGCTTCCAGACGAGCTTCACCGGCACGTGCGGCGCCAGCGTCTCGTGCACGTGCTTGCTCTGCGACTCCACCTGGCGCAGGGTCTCCTCGCCGTACAGCCCCTGGGACCCGGTGAGGAACCAGACCTCGTAGCCCGCCAGCGTCTCGGCGGGGTCGACGACGTGCGTCGCGGTGTCGTGGGTCACTGGAGTGCTCCTTCGGGGGTCTGTCCGTAGACGTTCTGGTAGCGATCGAAGAGTCGGTCGATGTCTGCTTCGGCGATCGGGACGACGTCCCCGCCCTGCTTCGCGATGTGCACGGTCCGGGCGACGTCCTCGCACATCACGGCGGCCTTGACGGCGTCCTTCGCGTCGCGGCCGATCGTGAAGACGCCGTGGTTCTGCATGAGGACGGCACGAGAGCGGTGGCCCGCGAGGGTCTCGACGATGCCGTGTCCGATCGAGTCGTCGCCGATGATCGCGAACGGCCCGACCGGGATCGGTCCGCCGAACTCGTCCGCCATCGCGGTGATCACGCACGGGATCGGTTCCGCCCGTGCCGCCCACGCCGTCGCGTACGTCGAGTGGGTGTGCACGACGCCGCCGACCTCCGGCATGTTCCGGTAGACGTAGGCGTGCGCGGCGGTGTCGGAGCTCGGCCCGTGGCTGTTGTCCCAGCCGTCGGCCGGCACCCCGTCGAGCGTGCAGACGACCTGGTTCCCGGGGGTCAGGTCGTCGCTGGACACGCCGCTCGGCTTGATGACGAAGAGGTCCGTGCCCGGCACCCGCTCGGAGACGTTGCCACCGGTCCAGATCACGAGGCCGTAGCGGACGAGTTCGCCGTGCAGGCGGGCGACGCGATCGCGGGTGGCGGCGACGGCCTGCTGGGTGTCGGTGGTCATCGGGTCGGCTCCTTCTCGGCCTGGAGGCGCGGCTCGCCTGCCGTCGTCGGCTCGGCTCCGGGGGTGGTCGCGCTGGTGGTCGCGCTGGCGCTGGTGTCGGTGTTTGTGGAGGTCGCCTCGGGGCGGGTCGCTGCGGCGGCGACGTCCTGGACGGGCAGTGCCCGCCGGTAGCGCTCGAGGTACGTCTGGAACCCGTCGACGTCGGCCGGCTCGGGCTCGGCCACGTGCACGGCGTCACCGGCGAACACCGTGTCGGCGAGGAAGTCCGCCAGGTGCTGGTCGGTGTGCTCGAGGTAGGCGGCGAGCACCGCGATCCCCCACGCACCGCCCTCGCCCGCGGTCTCCTCGAGCGCGACGGGCACGCGGAGGGCGGCTGCGAGCAGGCGTTGCGGTGCACCGGGCGTCCGGAAGAGCCCGCCGTGGGCCGTCATCCGGTCGACCTGGACCTCCTCGCCGTGCAGGACGTCCATGCCGATCGCGAGGGTGGCGAAGGCGCCGTGCACCTCGGAGCGCACGAGGTTGCCGAGCGTGAAGCGTGCGTCCGGGGTCCGGAGCAGCAGGGGTCGGCCGTCCTCGACGTGCGTGACGGGCTCCCCGGCGAGGTAGTTGAAGGAGAGCAGGCCGCCGGCGTCGGGGTCCGCGTGCTCGGCTTCGGCCAACAGCGTCGCGTAGACGGTGTCGATGTCCGGTGCCGTGCTGCCGGTGCGCTCGCTCGCGGCCTCGGCGAACCGGCCGAACACGCGCGCCCAACTCGCGATCTCGCTCGCACCGTTGTTGCAGTGCACCATCGCGACGGCGTCCCCGGAGGGCGTGGTCACGACGTCGAGCTCCTCGTGCGGGGTCGCGAGCGGGTGCTCCAGCACGACCATCGCGAAGATGCTCGTGCCGACGCTGACGTTGCCCGTGCGCGGTGCGATGGCGTTCGTCGCGACCATGCCCGTGCCGGCGTCGCCCTCGGGCGGGCAGAGGGGAACACCAGGGAGCAGGGTGCCGGACGGGTCGAGCCACGCGGCTCCCTCGGGGGTGAGGGCTCCCGCGTCGTCCCCGGCGACGAGCACCTCGGGCAGGAGCGCCCGGAGGTCCCCGACCCCGATCAGGTCCTCGGCCGTCCGGAGCATCGCGCCGTCGTAGTCGCGCGTGCCGGGGTCGCCCGGACCGCTGTCCGCCGGGGTGCTGTCGATCGGGAAGACACCGCTCGCATCGCCGACGCCGAGCACGTCCCGCCCCGTGAGCCGTCGGTGCACGTACCCGGCGAGGGTCGTGACGCTCGCGAGGTCGGCGACGTGCGGCTCGTCGTCGAGGACGGCCTGGTACAGGTGCGCGATGGACCAGCGCAGCGGGATGTTGAACCCGAGGGCATCGCTGAGTCGTTCGGCGGCGGGGCCGGTCGAGGTGTTGCGCCAGGTGCGGAACGGCACGAGCAGCTCGCCCGCGGCGTCGAACGCGAGGTAGCCGTGCATCATCGCGCTCACGCCGGCGGCGCGGTAGGTCGTCGGAGTGACGCCGTACTGGGCCTCGACGTCGGCCACGAGGGCGGCGTACGCGGCGCGGAGTCCGGTCTCGACGGCCTCGAGGGAGTACGTCCAGCGCCCGTCGACGAACTCGTTCTCCCATTCGTGGGCACCCGCGGCGATGGGGACGAGGTCCTCGTCCACGAGGCACGCCTTGATGCGGGTGGAGCCGAGCTCGATCCCGAGCGTGGTGCGGCCGTCCACGACCTGCTGCCTGCGGTCGTCGCCCATGCGTTCCTCCAGAACCTCGTCGTCCTCCGTGAGCGCTCACATCCTGGCACGTGAGCGCTCACTCCCGCAACGCCGCCACGCCCACGCCCGCCCAGGTCGCACGAACCGCCGCACGCCGCCACCCGCCGCCGCCCGCCCGCGCTCGGCGAGGTCGCACGAACTGCCGCTCGCCGCCGCCCCGAACGGCACGTCGTGCGACCTGACGGACCAGGCCACGGCGAGTCGTGCGACCTCGGCCCGCCCGCCGACTGGCGCCCCGCGCGGGCCCTACGCGCCGACGGTGCTCTCGCGGACGACCAGGGACGGAGTCACGGTCGCGGACGCCGCAGCGCCCCCGTCGATGAGGTCGAGCAGCGCCCGACCCGCCACGCGCCCGAGCTCCTCGAGGCGCAGGTCCACCGTGGTCAGCGGCGGCCGGCTCGCGAGCGCCATCACGTCCCAGTCGTCGAACCCGGCGACCGCGATGTCGTCCGGCACGGACAGCCCGAGCTCCCGCAGCCGATCGCACACGCCCCGCGCGATCTGGTCGCTCCCGCAGACGATCGCGTCCACGCCGAGCGCACCCGACCCGGACGCTGCCCCAGCCCCGGTCCCTGCCGACGCGAGCCCCACGCCCCGCGCCAGCACGTCCACCGCCTGCCGCCCCCACCGCTCCGACCACTCGCCGTACAGCGGTTCGGCCACGAGGCTCGCGCCGAGCACCTCGGTGGCGCCGGACACACGCCGGACCGCCGACCGGTGCCGCTCGGGCCCCGTCACGATCGCCACCCGCCGTCGCCCGGTCGACAGCACGTGCGCGGCGACGGCCGCCGACCCGGCGGCGTCGTCGAGCGTGACCGACACGTCGTCCGGGTCGGTCGAGGGCGTGAACGCGTACACGACCGGGATCGGCACGTCGATCGGCGGCCGGGCGTCGGCGGAACGGCCGGTCACGATGATGCCGTCGACCCCGCGGGCGGCGAGCGAGCGGAGGTAGTGGGCCTCGCGGACGTGGTCGTCGCGGGTGTCGCACAGCAGCACGGCCATCTGCCCGGCGGAGAGGGCGTCCTCAGCGCCGAGGAGCACCGGGATCGAGAACCGGCCGAACGAGTCCGTCGTGATCATGCCCACCGTGTAGGTCCGCCCCGAGGAGAGCGCGCGGGCCCGGGCGTCGCCGACGAACCCGAGCTTCTCGGCGGCGTCCTTCACCCGCGCGCGCGTCGACTCCCGGAGCTGCCCGGTGCCGTTCAGTGCCTTCGAGGCGGTGCCGATCGACACGCCGGCGAGCGCCGCGACGTCGGTGATCCGGACGGTCCGCCCAGCGCGCTCCAGTGTCACGGCAAACCCCTTTCCGGATGCGGGAAACTGACCACGACTATACGCACGATGTGAGAAGACGCCCTTGCGCGCCTCCAGGTCGTGTCGTAACGTCCTCCGCAGAAACCGTTTTCCGGAACCAGCACGGAACCGGACCCGGCCTGAGTCACATCGCAAGGAGGCGACATGACCACCACGCTCGCGACCGACAGCCGCGCGCACACCGCGACCCCGGTCCTCCCGACCGCGGACGCGCACCTGACGCTCCGTCCGCTGCCCACGGGCGACGCCCGGATCACCGGCGGCTTCTGGGCCCTCCGACAGGAGCGGAACGGCCGCGACGCGGTCCGCGGCGGGTACGCCCTGCTCGAGGCGGCCGGGAACTTCCGGAACCTCCGCATCGCCGCCGGCCTCGAGGAGGGCGACGCGACCGGCCCGATCTTCATGGACTCCGACGTCACGAAGTGGCTCGAGGCGGTGGCGTGGGAGTACGGCCGAGCCCCCGCCGAGGACCTGCTGGAACTCCAGCGCGAGGTCACCGCCCTGTACGCCCAGGCGCAGGCCGACGACGGCTACCTCGACTCCGTGCAGCAGATCCGCGGGAAGGGCGAGCGGTACACGGACCTCAAGTGGAGCCACGAGATGTACTGCGCCGGACACCTGTACCAGGCGGCCGTGGCGCAGCACCGCGCGACCGGCGACACCGGGCTGCTCGACGTCGCGATCAAGAACGCGGACCACCTCGTCCGCACGTTCGGCGACGGCCCCGGCAAGGTCCGCGACGTCGACGGCCACCCGATGGTCGAGATGGGCCTCGTGGAGCTCTACCGCGAGACCGGCACCCGCGACTACCTCGACCTCGCGCACTGGTTCGTCGACGCCCGGGGCACCGGCATCATCGAGCGCGCCGGCGGCGAGCCGACGTACTTCTCCGACCGGGTGCCGAGCCGCCAGGCCACGACCGTCGAGGGCCACGCGGTCCGCGCCGTGTACCTCGCGGCCGGCGCCGTGGACGTCGCGATCGAGACCGGCGACACCGAGCTCCTGACCGCGAGCGAGACGCAGTTCGCGGACATGATGGCCACGAAGGCGTTCATCACCGGCGGTCTCGGCGCGCGCTGGGACTGGGAGGCGTTCGGCGACCCGTACGAGCTCCCGACCGACCGCGGGTACGCCGAGACCTGCGCGGCCATCGGCGGGATCCAGTGGGCCTGGCGCCTGCTCCTCGCGACCGGGAAGCCCGTGTACGCCGACGCGATCGAGCGCCTGCTGTACAACGCGTTCCTCGCGGGCGTGAGCCTCGCCGGCACCGAGTACTTCTACGTCAACCCGCTGCAGCAGCGTGACCACGCGCACCAGGACGAGAACCGCTCCCCCGCGCACGGCCGCCGCGGCTGGTTCGACTGCGCCTGCTGCCCGCCGAACATCATGCGGACGTTCGCGAGCCTCGACGGCTACCTGGCGACCGCGACCGACGGCGGCCTCCAGCTGCACCAGTACGCCACGGCCTCGCTCGGCCGCGTCGACGTCGAGACCGGGTACCCGCACGACGGCCGCGTGGTCGTGACCGTCACCGAGGACGGCCCGCTCGCCCTCGGCCTGCGGATCCCGTCGTGGTCGGACACCACGACGGTGCAGGGTCCGGACGGCACGGCCAGCCCCGCCGCGGGCACGCTGCACGTCATCGACCGCGAGTGGACGGCGGGCGACACCGTCGAGCTCGTCTTCGACACGACGCCGCACCGGTACGTCGCCGACGCCCGGATCGACGCCGCACGCGGGCAGGTCGCCATCGAGCGCGGACCGCTCGTGTACGCGGTCGAGCAGGCGGACCAGCAGGGCTTCACGGTCGACGACCTGACGGTCGACGCCGACGCGCCGATCACCGAGGAGCGCCAGGACGGGCTCCTCGACGGCGTCGTCACGCTGCGCGTCGCCGGACACGCCCCGGCCGAGCACGCGCAGGCAGCGTGGCCGTACCGCCGACTGGACGCTCCAGGAGGAACGGATCACGCAGGTGCGGCGACCAGCGTCGACGACGCGGCCGGGTCCACGGCGGCCGCCACGCGCCTCCAGGACGTCACCGCCACCGCGGTCCCGTACTACGCCTGGGCGAACCGCGGAGCCGCGCCGATGCGCGTCTGGCTCCCGCTGGCGCGGTGACACGATGGACCGCAGAGCGTTCCTCGCCGGCGGTCTCGCCGGCGGGGCGGCCCTCGCCCTGGCGGGGTGCTCCGGCACCCTGCCGAAGGTCGACGCGCGCGTCGCGAGCTTCGGCCGGAACGCGACCGGCACCGTGCACGTCTGGTGCCGCTCCGCGACGCAGGCCGGACTGACCGCGGCCGTCGCCGGGTTCAACAAGGCGAACCCGGAGCTGCAGGTCGAGCTGACGCCCGTGCCGGACGGGCAGTACGTGACGAAGCTCGCGACCGCGATCCGTGGTGGTGAGCCGCCGGACGTCGTGGACATCGACGACATCAACTCGCAGCTGTTCATCTTCCGCGAGGCGTTCGCCGACCTCACCGACGTCGTGAAGGGGCTCGACTACTTCGACGCGATCTCGCCAGGCCACCTCCGGCTGCTCGAGTACCGCGACCGGTACTACGGGCTGCCGTACCTGGCGGACAACTCGCAGTTGTTCGTCAACACCGAGCTGTTCGACCGGGCCGGCCTCGACGTCGAGGACGCGACGAAGGACCTCGACTCGCTGCTCGCCGCCGCGAAGGCGATCCGGAAGACCGGCGACGACGTGTACGGGTGGTCGATCTCGGGCAACGCCGCCGGCATCATCGGGTTCGTCACGCAGCCGCACGTCTGGGCCACCGGCGTCGACATGATGTCCGGCGAGGTCGGCAAGCAGACGGCGAACATCACCGGCAACGAGGCGCTCGAACGCATGCTCGAGTTCTACCGGCAGCTGTGGAAGGACGGCGTGCTGTCGAAGGCGACCTACGCGGACGCCGGGACCACGTGGGGCGCCGACTTCCGGGCCGGCAAGGTCGGCATCTTCCCGACCTCGTACGGTGCGACCGTGCCCGCCGCGACGAAGGCGATGCGCGCGAAGATGCAGACGGTGCTGATCCCGTCGTGGGACGGCAAGCGCTCGTTCTTCGACGGGGGCGACAACATGTGCATCCCGAACGGGGCGGCGAACCCGTCCGGGGGCTGGGCGTTCATGCAGTACGCGAACGGGCTGCAGCAACAGCAGGCGCTGCCGGACGGCGGGTACTTCCCGACCCGGTCCGACGCCGCGACGCCCGCGTACCGGAAGAAGTACCCGCTCGCGTTCGGCCCGCTCGACGCGATCGAGAAGGGGTACGCGCCGCAGACGCTCGCGTACAACCTGCTCGTCAACCAGCCCTCGTCGCCGTACTTCGCGATGTTCCGCGAGGCGGTGTTCGGCTCGGGGGCCGCTGCGGCCATGAAGACGGCGCAGTCGGACTACACCCGCATCCTCGACCAGGTCCAGGCCTGAGCGACCGTTCGCTCGCTCGCTCGTTCGCTCGTTGCACAGAGAGGTGCAGACATGACCACCGTCTCCAACCGACGGACCGGCGCCGGCCGTCCGACCGTCGGCCGTGGCGTCAGCCGCCCGGGTCCGTCCCGGAACTCGCTCACGCACCCGCCGCGCACCGGCGCCGTGCTCGTCACCCCGGCGATCGTGTTCGTCGCGGTGTTCGTCCTCGCGCCGCTGGTGTTCGCGCTCTACATCTCGTTCACGAACTGGCCCCTGATCGGCCCGTACCGGTTCATCGGACTGCAGAACTACCTGACGCTGTTCCAGGACCCGACGTTCGTGCACGCCATCGGGTACACGCTGCTCTACACGGCGATCGTGACGGTGCCGATCCTGGCGCTCGGGTACTTCCTCGCCGTGCTCATCCGGGCCCGACGGCGCGGGTCGACGTTCCTGCGCACGGTGTTCTTCCTGCCGTACGTCGTCGGGCTGACCACGCTGTCGTTCATGCTCGTGCTCGAGGCGCAGCCGAACTCCGGCGCGGTGAACATGGTGCTGCGCTGGCTCGGGATCACCGACGGCAGCACGGCGTGGCTCGTGAACGGCCCGCTCGCGACGCTGCTCATCTGCGTGCTCGTCGTCTGGGCGGTGTCCGGGCTGACGATGGTGCTCGTGATGTCCGCCATGCAGGGCATCCCCGACGAGGTGTACGAGTCCGCCCAGCTCGAAGGGGCCTCGTGGTGGCAGACCGAACGCCTCATCACGATGCCGATGATCCGCTCCACGCTCGCCCTCAGCGCGATCATCTCGGTCATCGGGTCACTGCTCGCGTTCAACCAGTTCTACATCCTGACCCAGGGCGGGCCGGGCACGGAGACCACGACGATCGTCAACGCGATCTACAACCGCGGCTTCGTGAACCTGCAGCTCGGCGCGGCGACCGCCGAGTCGATCGCCCTCGTCGTCGTCATCGCCGCCGTCACCGTGTTCCAGTTCTGGGCACTGCGAGAGAAGGACTGAGCCATGAGCACCACCGCTTCCCGTGCGGGCCTCGCGGCCCCGGACCTGTCCACCCGCACGCTGACCACCTCCGGCGACGGAGGCCGCCGTCGCCGCCACCAGGGCAGCGTGCGCCACCCGCGCGACACCGCCGTGAAGCGCACGCTGTACGTCATCGCCGGGGTCGGCGCGACGCTGGTGTTCGGCGTCCCGCTCATCTGGTCGATCCTGCGGGCCTTCCAGTCCGAGGCCGTCATCACGCAGGCGGCCGACCCGGCGACGTTCTTCCAGCTCGGGTGGCAGAACTTCGCCGCGGTCTTCAGCCCCTCGTCGCACCTCCTCACCGGCGTCGTGAACTCGCTCGTCGTGTCGATCGCCACGGCCGTCCTGACCGCCGTGATCGCGACGATGGCCGGGTACGGGTTCGCGCGATTCCGGTTCCGCGGTTCCGGGGTCGTCTTCGGACTGGTGCTGCTGACGATGATGGTGCCGTTCCAGGCGATCCTCACGCCGCTGTACCTCGAGATGAACGCGATGAAGCTCACGAACTCACTGCTCGGGCTCGTGCTCTTCTACACGACGGTGAACCTGCCGTTCGGGGTCTTCGTGATGCGGAACGCGTTCGAGTCGATCCCGACGGAGCTCGAGGACTCGGCGTTCGTCGACGGGGCCTCCCGCTTTCGCGTCGTCGTGTCGGTGCTGCGGCCGCTGCTCCTGCCGGGTGCCGCGACGGCCGCGCTCTACGCGTTCCTGGCGTCGTGGACGGAGTTCCTCGGGGCGCTGACGTTCCTCACGAAGGACTCGCTCTACACGCTGCCCGTCGCACTGCTCAACCTGCAGACCGGGGCGTACGGGCAGGTGTCGTACGGGAACCTCGTGGCCGGGTCGGTCGTGGCGATGATCCCGTGCATCGCGCTCTACGTCGGGCTGCAGCGGTTCTACGTCGCCGGGCTGTCGTCCGGCGCGCTGAAGGGCTGACGGTCGGGTCAGCCGGGCGGCGCCGTCCTCGCACCGTGCGGGGGCGGCGCTGCCGCGCGCGGGGCGGCGTTGCCGCTG